>JAMOOS010000219.1 GCA_027065245.1 Desulfuromonadaceae bacterium
TAAAGGGATGGAGCGGGCCCATGTGGTGTTGCTGGTGGTGGATGCCGAAGAGGGGATTACCGAGCAGGACCTCACCATTGCCGGTTATGCCTACGAGCGTGGCCGGGCTATTATCCTGGTGGTCAACAAGTGGGATACCCTCACCAAAGATAACCACACCATGAAGAAGTTCACAGAGCAGATGCGTACTGAGTTCAAGTTTCTCCCGTTTGCGCCCATCATGTACGTATCTGCCCTCACTGGTCAGCGGGTGGCTAAAATCATGGAAACAGTGGAGGAGGTGGCGGAACACTACAACCGCCGTATCAGTACCGCAGAGCTGAACAAAGTGCTGCAAAAAGCGCAGGAAACGCACCAGCCATCCATGTATCACGGTAAACGGATAAAATTTTTCTATATGACACAGACGGCGGTGCGGCCACCGACATTTACGATTTTTGTCAACAAGGAGAAGGGCGTGCATTTTTCCTATCGCCGCTACCTGGCCAATAAAATACGGGAACCATTCAAGTTTACCGGCTGTCCCATCAGGATTAATTATCGAGATAGAGAGCGTTAGGGAGGTGTGAGCTTGTTAAGTCAGGCGTAGTTTGTTATTCTTACGCTTGGTCGGCTCATGTTTCCAATGATGGTCGGCAGGTTCATTAGTGATGCGCCGTTTTCTGCTGTGGACGATGGTTGGAGGGGCTGTTGGAAAAACGCAAGATCCTGGTGGTAGAGGATGAGGAATGCCTGCTCAAGCTGGAACAGGTGCTGCTTAGGTCGTCTGGGTACGAGGTGTTGAGTACCTCCTGCGGTAATAGAGCCCTGGCCATGCTGGAACGGCAACCGGTGGATCTGGTACTGCTTGACCTGATGCTGCCCAACATCGACGGCTATGAGGTGTGTCGCCGGATTAAGGCTAATCCAGCTACTGCCGCAGTGCCGGTGGTGATGGTTACTGGCCGAAATGACAGCAACGACATTGAACTCGGCAATGCTGCCGGTGCCGACTGGTATATCATCAAGCCGTTCAAGGCGGCCTCATTGCTCAATGTTGTGGCTCGATTTCTCGAATAATGCTTCCGCTACGGCTTGGCTCCAAGGCTTGACAACCCCGATGAATAAGTGTTAAATGCCTCAGCCGTGTATGCAGTAGCTGGCGGCGTGCAGGTTTTTGTTGTGCATTGAATTTAAATAGAAAACGCTGGAGGCCCATTTGTCCAAGGAAGAAGCGATAGAAGTAGAAGGTACGGTAGTTGAGCCCTTGCCCAATGCCATGTTCCGGGTGAAACTGGATAACGACCACGTGGTGCTGGCGCACATTTCCGGCAAGATGCGCAAGTTTTATATTCGTATTCTGCCGGGCGACCGGGTTACGGTGGAGCTGTCTCCCTACGATCTTACCCGCGGTCGTATTACCTACCGCGAGAAATAACCGCGCTTTTGTTCGGGAGCCGTGGCGCAGGTATGTGCCGCGTATACCGTCTGGAGTGCAGATAATAAATCAGATCAAGCCGGCGTCAGGCCGGTTTTTTCGTTTCTAAACCAGAGCAGATAAAGGTGGATGCACCATGAATGAGCGTTACGATCACGTTGCGGTAGAGACTAAATGGCAGCAGAAATGGGCCGACAGCGATAAATACGCTGTCAGCGAACAATCCCAGCGGGAAAAATACTACCTGCTGGAGATGTTTCCGTATCCGTCTGGCCGTATCCACATGGGTCACGTACGCAATTATTCCATCGGCGATGTTGTCGCCCGCTTCAAGCGGCTGCAGGGCTATAATGTTCTTCATCCCATGGGCTGGGACGCTTTTGGTATGCCGGCGGAAAACGCCGCCATTCAGCACGGTATCCATCCGGCAAAATGGACGGTGGAGAACATTGCCAACATGCGCAAGCAGCTAAAGAGGATGGGATTCTCCTACGACTGGCAGCGCGAATTTGCCACCTGCGATGTGGAATACTACCGTTTGGAGCAGCAGATTTTTTTGCGGATGCTGGAAAAGGATCTGGCATATAAAAAGAGTTCGCAGGTAAACTGGTGTCCATCGTGTCAGACGGTACTGGCTAACGAGCAGGTAGAAGACGAGTGTTGCTGGCGTTGCGGTACCACGGTGGAAGACAAGGAACTGGAGCAGTGGTTCTTCCGCATCACCAACTACGCTCAGGAGTTACTCGACGAGATTGACAAGATGAGTGGCTGGCCCGATTCAGTGCTAACCATGCAGCGTAACTGGATCGGCCGCAGTATCGGCTGCGAGATCAGCTTTGCCGTGGCCGACAGCGATATTGTCATCGACGTGTTTACCACCCGGCAGGATACTCTCTACGGCGCCACTTTTATGAGCCTGGCACCGGAGCATCCTGTGGCGCAACGTCTTGTTACGGACGAGCAGCGTCCGGCAGTGGAGGCGTTTATCGCCAAGGTCGCCGCTCAGGACAAGCAAAAGCGCACCAGCGATCAGTACGAGAAGGAAGGGGTGTTTACCGGCTCCTACTGCATCAATCCCGTTACCGGGCGCAAGATGCCGATCTTTCTGGCCAATTTTGTTCTTATGGATTACGGTACCGGCGCGGTTATGGCGGTGCCGACCCACGATCAGCGCGATTTCGACTTTGCCCGCAAGTACGACCTGCCCATGGTGGTGGTAATTCAGCCGGAAGGGGAAGATCTCGATCCGGCCACCATGGAAGCAGCGTGGACAGATGGTGGTGTCATGGTCAATTCCGACCAGTTCAACGGTATGGATAATGAGACGGCCAAGGCGGCCATTGCCGACTATCTAAGTGAACAGGGGCTGGGCAAAAGTACCGTCAACTTTCGCTTGCGCGACTGGGGCGTATCGCGCCAGCGTTACTGGGGCAATCCTATCCCGGTGATCTACTGCGACAAATGTGGCGTGGTGCCGGTGCCGGAGAAGGATCTGCCGGTAACGCTACCGACAGACGTGGAATTCAGTGGCGAGGGGGGCAGTCCTCTGGCCAGGCATGCGGCGTTTTATGCTGTTGACTGTCCGCGCTGCGGTGCCGCCGCCCGACGCGAGACCGATACTTTCGACACTTTTGTCGAAAGCTCGTGGTATTTCGCCCGTTACACCTGCCCCCATTACAGCGCTGCTGCCATAGATCGGGACGCCGCCGCCTACTGGATGCCGGTGGATCAGTATATCGGCGGCGTAGAGCATGCGGTTCTGCACCTGCTTTACGCGCGCTTTTTTACCAAAGTACTGCGCGATCTCGATATGCTTGATGTCGACGAACCGTTTGCCAACCTTCTCACCCAGGGGATGGTGTGTAAGGAGACGCAGGCCTGTCCACAGCATGGCTGGCTGTATCCCGAGCAGGTTGTAGATGGAAAATGTGTTGAGTGCGGTAAAGAGATAACCACTGGCCGGACCGAAAAGATGAGTAAGTCCAAGATGAACGTTGTCGATCCCGATAAGCTCATCGACCAGTACGGTGCCGATACCGCCCGGTTGTTTACCCTGTTTGCCGCGCCGCCGGAGAAGGATCTGGAATGGAACGAGCAAGGGGTGGAAGGGTGCTATCGTTTTCTTAACCGCGTATGGCGTGTGGTGTACGAACATCTTGACTTGTTCAACCGCCAGGGCGAACTGGAAACCACCGGCGCGGCGCGCACGTTGCGACGCATCACCCATCGGACCATTAAAAAGGTCAGTGAGGATATCGATGGCCGCTTCCATTTTAACACCGCCATTGCCGCGGTGATGGAGCTGGTGAACGCCATCTACTCCTTCGAAAACGCCGAGCAGTACCCCGGTGTGGTCAGCGAAGCACTGGAGACGGTTATCCGCCTGCTGGCACCCTTTGTTCCCCATATCGCCGAGGAGCTGTGGGCCGCCAGCGGCCATGAACACGATCTGGAATACTACGGTTGGCCCAAATGGGATGAGCAGGCGCTGGTGGAGGATGAAAAACTGATTGTGGTGCAGGTGAACGGCAAAGTGCGCGCCCGGCTTACCGTAGCTGCCGATGCCGATAACGCCGCCATCGAGCAGGCCGCTCTGGCTGATGACCAGGTGCAGCGTTTTATCGGCGACAAAACAGTGCGCAAGGTTATTGTGGTACCGGGCAAACTGGTCAACGTGGTGGTGAAATGAAACGGCTGATTCTGACGCTGGCACTGCTGCTGGTGGTGGCCGGATGCGGCTACCATCTGCCGGGGCGCGGTACCACGCTGCCCGACGATGTGCACAGCGTGGTTATCCTGCCATTTGGCAACAGTACGACTGAGCCGTTTATCGAGACTCACCTTACTAACGAAATTCGCGATCAGTTTTTGCGGCGGCGTACCCTGCAGGTGGTCGAGGATAAAGAAGGCGCTGACGCGGTACTGTCCGGCAGTGTCAGCGGTTATTCGGTTGCTGCCATTGCCTACGATGCCGACGATGATATTGCTGAGTATCGGGTAACCATTCATGCGCTGGTAACGCTGCAGCGGGTGGACAACGAGCGCATCATCTGGCACGGCGAGGTGAGTTGGAACGATGAGTTTCGTTCCAGCCCCGACCGTGCCCACCAGGATTACAACGAGAAAATCGCTCAGGATGAAGTGTGCAAGCGCCTGGCACAAGAGGTGTATAACCGTTTGACCGACAATTTTTGACTGGTGCCGCTATGACTGTAGCAGAGCTATATCGGGCCATATCCAGCGGAAAGCTTCCGTCCCTGTTGTTTTTATACGGGGAGGAAGCTTTTTTGCTTGATGAGGCGTTAAATGCCGCCATTGACGCGCTGTTGTCCAAAGAGGAACGCGATTTCAATCTGGCTTTTGTTGAAGGTAAACAGCTTGATGCTGCTGAGCTGATCGATATGGCGCGGGAATTTCCCATGTTTGCCAGTCGCCGCGTGATTGTGGTGCGCCAGGCACAGGAGATCAAGGCCGAGCAGATGGAAGTGCTCAGCGATTATCTGGTTAATCCAGTGGTTGAATGCTGTCTTATATTCTGTGCTGCCAAGATTGATAAACGCCGTAAATTTTTCCAGCAGTGCAAAAAATATGGCGCAATGGTGGAGTTTAAGCCGCTGTATCCCAACAAGGTGCCGGCATTTGTGCGTGAGCGACTGCGCCGTTATAACAAGACAATCAGCGAAGATGCCTTGCAGCTGTTTTGTCGCCGGGTAGGTAACAACAGTGGCGACATCATTTCGGAATTGGCCAAATTGTGCAGTTATTGTGGTGACAACCCTACGGTGCAGCGCGACGACGTTGCTGCGGTGGTGTCAGATTTGCGGGTAGACAGCATATTTGATCTTACCGATGCGCTAGGCGCTAGGGATCAATCCGCCGCATTATTGCTGCTGGAGCGGTTACTGGACGAAGGTCAGGTAGTACAGGTGATCTTTGTTATGATAACCAATCATTTTCGCAATTTGTGGAAGATCAGTTCTCTGCTGGCGCAGCATTGCAACGAGCAGGAGATTGCCGCCCGTGCCAGAATCAACCCTTACGTTGTCAGTAAAGCTGTCAAGCAGGTGCCCAGGTTTGCTGCTGGTAGTTATCCGGCGATATTTACCCTGCTGAACCGCACCGACATGGCTTTGAAGAGTTCATCAGCCAATCAGCGGGCGTTGTTGCAGCAGCTGGTATGCGATATTATCGCTGTCAGTGGGTAAATTGGTAGCGGCGCCAAGCACAAAAAAAGGGAGTCGCCATTGGCGAACTCCCTGTAACCTGGAAGCATCTACGCCAGGCTCCCGGCATGGAACCTGGCGGTTGATGCTGCTTAGGCCAGCGTATTAACCAGTTTGGTAAGGCGGGAAATCTTGCGGCTGGCAGTGGCCTTGTGGATAACGCCCTTGGTTGCTGCCTTGTCAATAAAAGGTACCGCTTTTTCCAAAGCTGCTTTGGCGGCCTCCTGGTCATTGGCGGCAACGGCCAGACGAACGTTTTTCACCAGTGTACGCATGGTGGAGCGGACGTAGACGTTGCGAGCGTTGCGTTTGATGTTTTGCTTGTTTCTTTTGATTGCTGACTTGTGATTGGCCATCAGGTATTCTCCGTTGCAAAAGTATTTATTAATCCACAGACACGTCTGCACATGACCTGCGGTTGCGCCATCAACATAAATGAATAAAAGAGCAGAGGCGCTTATACGCCTGCCGATTTGTTCTTATAACACCTGGTAACGGCGATGTCAACGTTTGTTGTAGTTAATTATTTTGTAAAATAGGTGTTATTCCGGTATGATATGTCCATATCCAGTGGAATTAAAATTAAATAATCCCGCTTGCGTCCAGAGGACCTGGCGCTGATGTCGCAGCGAAGCAACATAACCGCCGCCACGGCGGTGCTCAGCAGTGCCACCATGCTCAGCCGCTTTGCCGGGTTGGCGCGCGATATGATCATCGCCGCGCTGTTCGGCGCCGGTTTCGGCAGCGACGCTTTTTTTCTCGCTTTTACCATCCCCAACCTGTTGCGCCGCTTCTTTGCCGAGGGCTCCCTTACCGCCGCTTTTGTCCCCACCTTTACCCGGGTGCGTGCCAGCGCTGGCGAGTCTGAGGCCCGGCGGGTGGTAAATATCTGCTGGACAGTGCTGCTGGTGGTGATGGCGCTGGTAAGTGTTGTCGGTATCTGCCTGGCCCCGTGGCTGGTTCAGGCTATCGGTGCCGGTTTTGCCGACGTTCCGGGCAAGCTGGCGCTCACTGTTCATCTTACCCGCATCATGTTTCCGTATATCTTTTTTGTCAGTCTGCTGGCGTTGTTTACCGGTGTACTCAATGTGTACGGGCATTATTTTGTCCCGGCGCTGTCGCCGTTGCTGCTCAATATATGTATGGTGGCCAGTGCTGTACTGCTGCGCGATTACTTTGCCAGCGGAGTAGAGGCACTGGCGTGGGGGGTAGTGGCAGGCGGTATCGGTCAGATGCTTATGACAATGCCGGTGCTGCGTCGGCACGGCTTCAATCTGCGTCTGTGCTGGCAGTGGGGGCATGCCAGTGTGCGCCGGATTGCCGCCTTGATGTTGCCGGGCATTGCCGGAGTAGCCATCTACCAGATAAATATCGTGGTAACCAGACTGCTGTCGTCGTTTCTGCCCCAGGGCAGTGTCTCCTACCTGTATTACGGTCAGCGGCTGTTTGAGTTTCCCCAGGGAATCTTCGTGGTGTCGCTGGCACAGGCGGTGCTGCCGACCATGAGTCGGCAGGCGACAGAGGATATCGACGCTCTGAAAAATTCCCTGCGCCACGCCATGAATCTGATTATGCTGGTTACCATTCCAGCGGCGGCGGGATTGGCGCTGTGCGCCGAACCCATCTATACCCAGTTGTTTATGGGCGGCGCTTTTTCCTATGCCGACGTACAGCAGACGGCGCTGGCGTTGATGGCGTATGCGCCGGGGCTGTTGTTTGTCGGCATCAGCCGGATAGTGGTGCCGACGTTCTACGCCATGGAAGATACGCGTACGCCGGTGCTGGTGTCGGCGGGAACACTGGCGGTAAACGTGGTGCTGGCGCTGCTGTTGATGGGGCCGTACCGCCATGTCGGCCTGGCGGCGGCGCTTACACTGGCATCGGTGTTTAATGCCGTAATGCTGGTGTGGCTGTTGTATCGGCGTATTGGTGGCTTTGACTGGAGCACGCCGCTGATTACAGCGGGCAAGGTTGGCGTTGCTACGCTGCTTATGACGGTTGCGGTGCACTACCTGTTACAATTTGGCCGCTGGTCGCAAGGAGTGTCTGCCGCTAATCTGTTGGTGCTGACGGCGGCCATAGCGGCGGGTATGCTGGTGTATGCGTCACTTTGTTATGCCCTGCGTATCAAAGAGATACATGAGCTGATAACGCTGGTGCGCCGCCGTCTACGGCGATGAAATCCTCTCCCACTCAAACCCGGCCACGCTGCGGCTGGCGCTGTCAAAGTCGATGCCAATGAGATAGATATCGCCATCTTCGTTCAGATACTTGGCGTGGTAGTTCTTCTCTTTTATCTGCGCCAGCGCTGCATCCTGGCCATCTACCTTGAACTCCATAATGTAGATATGGCCGTTGAGCTTTACCGTTAAATCGATGCGGCCGGTGCTGGTAACATCTTCAGCGGCAATATCAAGACCCAAACTGGCCAGACCGGCGTAGATTACGCTGGCGTAGTAGCCTTCGAAACTGGCGATGTTGTTGCGGGTATGGTTGTTGTTGGGGATGGCGGCAAACAGACAGCGCAGCGCTTGTTCAAAGGCGGGAACATCACCGTTTTCCAAGGCAGTGTAGATGGCGGACTGAAAAGTAACCTTGGTGTCTTCCTGCTGCAGCAGTTGGCTTAGAATGTAGTCGTTGAAGGAATAGCGTGTTTCCAGATTGGGAAAACACAGCCGGTACATGGTTATCGCACCAACATTGAACTGTTCTCTTATGGTGAGATAACCGCTTTGAAACAGGATAGGTTCCAGGCGGATGTTTTCTACATCGTAACTATCTATAAGACTGTCTGTTACTTCAATGTTGTCAACACGAGGAACAAAGTAGCGATTTTGCTTAAGCAGTTTCAGCAGAAACGTTGGCGTGCCACTGGCAAACCAGTGGTTTTTGAACTGATGACCGCTTTTGATAAACTTGAGGATATCAAAGGGATTATAAACCGGCTCACCGAGAAAATTATAGCCGTTGTACCACAAACGCACTTTATCCATATCCACCCCGGCCAGATGCCCGGCAAAGGTGGTGTCCAAATCGTGCTGGGTATAGCCGCAGATGGTGGCAAACTCTGGGCACAGGGTGATATCTTCAAGGTTGTTCAAGCCGCTGAAGATGGACACCTTGGCAAATTTGCTCACACCAGTTAAAAAGGCGAACTTGATATACTCGTCGCTGTCCTTGATGGTGGTGTATAAATCTTTGAGAATCTCGCGCCCCTCTTTGGCCACGTCGAGCTGGTCGAGATTGTCGACGATGAGTTTGTCGTATTCGTCGACGAGAATGACGACCTTCTGATTGTATTTTTTGCTGGCGTGTCTGATGAGATACTTGAAGCAGCCACCAATATCATTGCCATCGGGGCAGACAATTCCCAGCCGCTCCTGATTT
>JAMOOS010000220.1 GCA_027065245.1 Desulfuromonadaceae bacterium
TGACAAGAACGTTCAGGTAGATAAATTCAAAATAACTGTTGATCCAGTTACCGATACCCCTTATCTGGTTATTCGCGAGGTGTTCACCCAGGAAGATAGCGCAATTAGGCTCGATATAAGGCCGGTATCAGATGATACTGACGGTAGTGAACATGTGGTTTCTGTTAAGATTGATGATATTCCCGAAGGAGCGGTAATCAAAAACAGCAGCGGTGATACGCTGTTTGTAAATGATACCGGCGGTAATGCAACATATACCTTCAAGGTTGCCACTTCCGGGCAGGCAACGGATACTGGACATTCTGCCAGCAATGGTGATAGCGAAGGGTGGGTTAATAATGTTGCTGAACTTGAGCACTTATTGTTTACCCCCCCTGCCCACGCCAGCGGTGACATTGATTTGCGAGTTACCTCTACCATGCAGGATGGCACTGCGACGTCAAAATCAGCCCTAGATACTTTGACCGTGCACGTGCAGGGTGTTGCCGATGCGCCGATTTTGGAACTGCAGGATGTATCTGGTAATGCCGCTGTTGGAGTACGGATTAACGGCAGCGATATTGTTGATACAACGCAACCCTATAATAACGGCGATGTAGTGGTAGTTTACGGTCAGGAACGTATTGCCGCTGGTGATGCCGCTATTCCCATTGCCGTGCCCAATGCTAGCGGTGAAACGGTGGAGCTGGATATGGGAACTACGCCCACCTATTCTCATGACGCTTTTAGTGGTGATACATCGGAGGCCATCACTTTTACCCTCGAAGGGTTGCCCAGTGATTTCCATCTGGTTAACGGTGCTGGCACCGCCATTGGCAATTTTGTAAACCTCGCTGGCGGTAAAACCACCTGGTCGTTGACATCTGCCGAAGTTGAAAATGGCGTCTATCTTAAGGCTCCCCTCGATTTCAGCGGCACCGTCACCGGCCTTAAGTATACCGCAGTGGTTACCGAAGCCGATGGTCACAGCGCCAGCCGCGAGCTGCCCTTCAGCGTGGAGATCAATCCGGTTATCTCCACTACCGATCCCATTCAGGATGCCAGCGGTGTGGAAGACGCCGCGCCCAATGGCACAGCCCACGGTAGCCTTGTAGATCTTGATTTTGGCAATGTTGCCGATAATACCAGCTCCGAGGTAGTTACCCATGTCAGCATCAACGATACTGACATTCCGGCAGGGCTGGAGCTGTATGTACAGGACGGTGGCAGCTGGGTGCGTGCCGATAGTTTGTCTATTTACAGTAATGGTGTATATGACTTGAGCAATTACGTTGATAAAACCGCTGTCGGCGTCGTTGGCCCCACCTTGGAGAACGTGGCGGGTACATTTACCATCAGTAACGTCAGCGTAACCGTTACCGACGGCAACGAGAACGGCAACAGCAATACGGTAACCCAGGATTTTACAGATAGCATTACTGTTACCCTTGAAGGTGTTGCCGATATGCCGACAATCACCGCTTCCGGCACCGATGGAGATGGTAATGCCCATGATGTGAATATCAATGTCACCTATCCTGACAGCGACGGCAGTGAGAACCATTATATAACCATTGAAGCACCAGAGGCTGGTTATGCATTTAACCACGGTCGGCAGATTGCCGACAATCAATGGCAACTGGAGCCAGGCGATCTGGCTGGGCTGCAGGTTGTGGTGCCAGACGGCTCCAGCTCACACTT
>JAMOOS010000221.1 GCA_027065245.1 Desulfuromonadaceae bacterium
AGATCTGAAGACGTTTAACTTTTTCGATCTGTTACATGATGATTGTCATTGTGACTGCCAGGCGCGGATTCAGCGTTTGCTAAACGGTGAAGTGCTGCCGTGTTTTGAAGTTGATTTCAAGACCAAGGATGGGCGCAGAATAACTGCCGAAGGCAGCATTTCACTGTATCGTGAACAGGGTGAACCGCGCGGTATCCAGGGTTTTTTTCGCGATATTACCGAACGCAAAAAAACCGAAAAAGCGCTGCAGGCATCGGAGGCGCGTTTTCGCACCATTTTTCAGTCGTCAGTGGCCGGAATTGCCATGCTGGCGCCGGATGGACATTTTCTCCAGGTTAATCCGGCCTTTTGCAACGCTCTGGGCTACACCGAAGAAGAGTTGCTCGGCATGAAGATTACCGATGTCACCCATCCTGATGATATCGAGGAGACCCTCAACCGGCGCAGTATTGCCCGCGCCAACCGATCGCGCGCCATCGTGTGCGAAAAGCGTTATCTGCGCAAAGACGGCAGTGTGTTCTGGGCGCAACTGTCTTCTACCTGGTTTTTTGATGCCGATGGTCACCCGTTGTATACTGTGCCGGTGATTCAGGATATCACCCGACGCAAGGAGGCAGAGCTGCGCATCCGCGAGCTGGCCTACTACGACAGCCTTACCCGTTTGCCCAACCGCAGCCTGTTTCGTGACCGTCTCGACCGCGTTTTGGCGCATACGCGGCGGCGCAAGGGTCATTTTGCCCTGATGTTTCTCGATCTCGACCGTTTTAAAACCATCAACGATACCCTCGGCCACGCCGTGGGCGACGAGATGCTGTGTCAGGTGGCGGAACGGCTGAGCGACTGCCTGCGTGAGAACGATACCGTCGCCCGCCTTGGTGGCGATGAGTTTGTCATTATTTTGTCTGAATATCGCACGGTTTCCAATCTGCCGCGCATAGCTACCAAAATCCTTAAATCTCTGGCACAGCCTTTTGATCTGGGTGTCCGTTCGGTGCACAGCTCGGTAAGTATCGGCGTGGCGCTATATCCTCAGGATGGCGAAGAGCCGGACGACCTGTTGCGCTGCGCCGATATGGCCATGTACGCCGCCAAGGATGCCGGTGGCGACACCTTCCGGTTTTATTCGTCCAAAATGAACGAGCAGGCAGTGCAGCGGATGGATATGGAAGCCGATATGCGCCGCGCGCTGGAGGAGGATCAGTTTTTTGTCACTTACCAGCCCCAGGTGGATCTGTCCAGCAACACTCTGGCCGGATTTGAGGCGCTGGTGCGCTGGGAGCATCCGCGGATGGGTACAATTCTGCCGGACAAATTTATCCCCCTGGCGGAGGAGACCAACCTCATTCTGGCTCTGGGTCGGATGGTTATGGAAAAGGTGTTCCGACAGTGTGCCAAGTGGCAGCGTTGCTGCGCAGAAAAATTTCGCGTAGCAATAAATGTCTCTGGTCGGCAGATTGAAAATGAAGAGTTTATCGACGTAGTAAGCCAGTTGATCAAGCAGACTGGTGTCGACCCTGAGTGGATAGAGTTCGAGATAACCGAGAGTGTATTGATGGAGAACGAGGAGCTGGTTGTCGACGTTCTCAACAGTCTGCGTGATCTTGGTATCCAGATAGCTATAGACGACTTCGGCACCGGCTATTCTTCTTTGAGTTCGTTGAAAAATCTGCCGGTCAACCGTTTGAAAATTGACAAATCGTTTGTTTCCGATCTACAGAACAGTGCCAGTGATCGCGCCATTGTCGGTGCTACCATCGACATGGCGAAAAATCTCGGTCTGGAGGTTATCGCCGAAGGGGTGGAAACGCGCTGGCAATGCGGCTTTATCCATGAGAACAGTTGCAGTGAAGTGCAGGGCTTTTTCTTCAGTCGTCCTCTGTCGGTGGAAGAGGTTGAAAACCAGTGGCTGAATCAGGATATCACTCCGGCCAGTGCTGGCTGCGACGGTGGTGATAACTCCTGAGTATCTGTGCGCTGATTGTGTGCCATTTTTTTGCACTGACGGCGGATATGTGCTACATAGCGGCGTGATCTGATTTGTTGGCGTGTTACCGGATAGCCGTTGCCGCTGTTCATCCCAAAGCTGATATCTTTTATGTATGCTCACCGACCTACACGCGTCGAAATAGATCTGGACGCTCTTGGCCATAACTACAATCTGGTGCGTAGCGCTCTGCCGCCTGCCAGCGCGGTACTGGCGGTGGTGAAGGCTGACGCCTACGGTCACGGCGCTGTGGCGGTGGCGCGTCATCTGCAGCAGCTTGGTGCCGATATGTTTGGCGTGGCCATGGTGGAGGAAGGGCTGGAACTGCGGCGCAGCGGTATCAGTGTGCCGATTCTGATGCTGGGCGGGCCGTGGCCGGGGCAGGAAGATGTGGTGGCCGCCAATGATCTGCAAGTGGCGGTGTTTGACGCCGGTCAGATTGAGCGCCTCAACCGGGCGGCGCAGTTGTCCGGTCGCCGCTGTCTGTGTCATCTGAAGATCGACACCGGTATGGGGCGGCTGGGGGTGTTACCGCAGCATCTGGCAGAGTTGCTGACGCTGTTGCGCCGCTGTCCGCATCTGGAAGTTGCCGGGGTGATGAGTCATCTGGCGGTGGCCGATGAAGTCGGGCATCCGTATACCGCCAGGCAGGTGGAGCTGTTTTGCCACTGTTTGGAACAGGTGCGTGCCGCTGGATTCGCGCCGCAGCACATCCACATTTCCAACAGTGCCGCTACCTTTGCGCCGCTGTGCGCCGAATGCACTCTGGTGCGTCCCGGTATTGCCTTGTACGGTGGCCAGCCGACACCGTCGCAGCCGCAGCCGCTGCGGCCGGTGATGAACTTCCGCACCGAGATTGCTCATCTCAAACAGTTGCCGTCGGGCAGCTCGATTTCCTACGGTCGCCATTTTACCAGCACCCGGCCCACCCTTATAGCCGCCATACCGGTGGGTTATGCCGATGGTTACAACCGTCTGCTCTCCAATGGCGCCGAAGTGCTGGTGCGTGGTCGCCGCGTGCCGGTGGCGGGCAACGTGTGCATGGACTGGACTTTGCTCGATGTTACCGATGTGCCGGGCGTATGCGCCGGTGATCAGGTAACCCTGTTGGGCGGCGATGGCGCCGAGCGTATCAGCGCCGAGGAGTGGGCGCAGCGCATCGGCACTATTAGTTACGAAGTGTTTTGCCAGATCAGCAAACGGGTGCCGCGCCGCTATATTTGCGGCGCAGTCGGTTAGGCAGGAGGTGCTATGAACGACAAATTGTTGCTGGCGGTGGATTTGGGTACCACCACTTTGGTGGGGCAGTTGCTGGATTGTGCCGGGGTGGTGCGCGCCAGTGCCAGCATGTTCAATCCGCAAAGTCGCTTTGGCGCCGACGTTATCCGCCGTATGGAAGCGGCGCTGGATGGTGCCGCTGCCGAATTGCGCCTGGCACTGTGGCAGGGGATTGAGGCGCTGCTGGATGAATTGTTGCGCCAGTGCGACGGGCGGCGCGAGGATATAGTTGCGGCAGCGGCGGCGGGTAATCCGGCCATCTCCACCTTGCTGCGCGGTGGCGATGTGCGTCCGCTGCTGTTTCCGCCCCATCGACCGGAAGATAAGGGCGCGGCGTTGCTGCGTCATGAATGTCTGCCGGTAGCGCTGTTTCTGTTTCCGCTGGTGAGTGGCTACGTCGGCGGCGATCTGCTGGCGGTGGTATACGCTCATCCCGATTGTGAGCCGGGGACATTTTTTGTCGATATCGGCACCAACGGCGAGATGGCGCTGTATAACGGTGCGCAGTGGTGGGTTACTTCGGTGGCGGCCGGGCCGGCCTTTGAAGGCGGTAACATCTCTTGCGGCATAGTGGCGGCGCCGGGGGCGGTAACCGACGTGACCCTTGCCGATGATCGCCTGGCCCTGACAGTGCGCGGCGGCGGCAGCGCCAGCGGTTTGTGTGGCAGCGGATTGGTGGCCGCCATTGCGGCGGCGCGCGCCGGTGGCTTGATCGCTGGCGACGGCACCATTGCCGACCCGGACGACATAGATACCAATCTGGTGCGCTATGTATGCGAGGACGGCAGCGGGCGCTCCCTGTGTCTGTATCGCGATGCCCGTACTTTGCTGCGCATCAGCCAGGAGGATATCCGCCAGTTCCAGCTCGCCAAGGGGGCGGTTTACGCCGGGGCGGAGTGCCTGCTGGAGCGCGCCTCCATCACGGTGGACGAGTTGCAGCGGGTGATTATCACCGGCGCGCTGGGTTTCTCCATGAATGAGGCGGCATTGCGGCGGGTGGGATTGCTGCCGCCGCCGATGCTCGACAAGGTGGAGTTTTGTGACGGCGGTGTCAGTGCCGGTCTGCGCCGTTTTCTTCTCAATGCCAACGGCGCCGCAGAAGTGGCTGCCCTGGCCCGGCAGTTGTGTCCCTACCCGCTGTCGGGTACACCGGCGTTTGAACAGGCTTTTGTGGCGGCGTTGAATTTTCCTGAATAGCAAACATGGGACTGTCCCCGCACGGGGGCTGTCCCGATGTTTGCGGGTTACGTGAGCGCCAGCGTTGCCATTGACTGCTGTAGGAGCGACATTCTTGTCGCGATTGGTGCAGCGGCACAGCTGATTAACATGCAGCCACGCAACCGACAAGCGGCTGCGCTGATTAACTTCGCGGTCTGGAGATCGCTTCCACAGATGGACAGGCTGTCCCGATGTTTGCGGGTTACGTGAGCGCCAGCGTTTCATTGGCCGCAAATGCCTGGGACATCCCCCATGCGGGGACTGTCCCGGATTTGCTGCACAGAGGCGTTTTTTTTATTGTGCCGCAGCGGCGAGCGCGGTAAAAAGAACAGTTTGTACGGCTGCGCTTTGTGCGTGGCTGTTGTTGATGAGGTATTTAATTGTGTTATCGCATGCAGGTTTTAATCAGTTTACCAGTTGAAAGGGAATGGAATGGCCGTCATTAAGCGAGCTCTTATCAGTGTATCGGACAAAACCGGAATTGTGGAATTCGCCCGCGAGTTGCGGGGCTTTGGTGTGGAGATCCTTTCCACCGGCGGCACGGCTAAACTGCTGCGCAGCGAAGGGCTGGATGTTACCGATGTGGCCGACTACACCGGCTACCCGGAGATGCTCGATGGCCGGGTAAAGACCCTCCATCCCAAGGTGCACGGCGCCCTGCTCGGTTTGCGTGACAATGCCGAGCATACTGCCAAGATGGCTGAGCACGGTATTGAACCCATCGACATGGTGGTGGTTAATCTGTATCCCTTTGAAGCCACGGTGGCCAAAGAGGGCTGCACTCTGGCCGATGCCATTGAGAATATCGACATTGGCGGCCCTACCATGCTGCGCAGCGCGGCCAAAAACAACCGCTTTGTTACCGTGGTGGTCGACTGGTGTGATTACGCCACAGTGCTGGCGGAGATGAAGGCCAGCGGCGGCGCGGTTTCGGAGCAGACCAACTTTAACCTGGCGGTGAAAGTGTATCAGCATACCGCCGCTTACGATGGCGCTATCGCCAACTGGCTCGGCTGCCGTGACGGTGAAGAAGTGCGTGATTTTCCTGCCGCCCTCAGTTTGCAGTTTCAGCAGAAGCAGGTGATGCGTTACGGTGAGAACCCGCACCAGAAGGCGGCGTTTTATGTGGAGAAGAACGTGCGCGATGCCTCCATCGCCACGGCGGTGCAGTTGCAGGGCAAGGAGCTGTCCTACAACAATATCGGTGATACCGATGCGGCGCTGGAGTGTGTAAAGCAGTTCAACGAAGGCCCGGCCTGTGTCATCGTCAAGCACGCCAACCCGTGTGGCGTCGCCATCGGCGCTACCATTCTCGAAGCCTATCAGCGTGCTTTTTCCACCGATTCCGAATCGGCTTTCGGCGGTATTATCGCCTTTAACCGCGAGCTGGATGGCGCAACCGCCGCAGCCATTGTGGAGAAGCAGTTTGTCGAGGTCATCATCGCTCCCAAGGTAAGCAGTGAGGCGGTGGAGATTGTCAAAAGCAAAAAAAATGTCCGCCTGCTCGAATGTGGTCAGTGGCAGGAGCAGGGGGTGCCGCGCTGGGAGTACAAACGGGTCAACGGCGGACTGCTGGTGCAGGATTGCGATGCCGATCTGTATCAGGAGCTGCGCGTGGTTACCAAACGCCAGCCCACCGAGCAGGAGATGGCTGATCTGCTGTTTACCTGGCGCGTGGCCAAATTTGTCAAGTCCAACGCCATTGTCTATGGCCGCGACAACATGACCATCGGCGTTGGTGCCGGACAGATGAGCCGGGTCAACTCGGCGCGTATCGCCGTTATCAAGGCGGAGCATGCCGGTCTCGACGTAACCGGTTCGGTGATGGCGTCCGACGCCTTTTTCCCTTTCCGCGACGGGTTGGACAATGCCGCCGCCGCCGGGGTAACGGCGGTGATTCAGCCGGGTGGCTCCATCCGCGACGAGGAGGTCATTGCCGCCGCCGATGAGCACGACATCGCCATGGTGTTTACCGCCATGCGCCATTTTCGCCATTAATTACATGCCCGTTACTGTGCAAATTACCCTGTGGGGCAGGGTTATTTAACCCTTGTGAACTAAATAGGTTATAGTTTATGGTGCCCGACATCGCACCGGACAGCAAAGCCGGATAGCAAAGGAATACACGCAATGAAGATATTGGTTGTAGGTGGTGGCGGCCGTGAGCACGCCTTGGTATGGAAGATCGCGCAATCTCCTCTGGTGGAGAAGATATACTGTGCGCCGGGCAATCCCGGTATCGCTGCCCTGGCGGAAAATGTTCCCCTGGCGGTGGACGATATCGCCGGTTTATGTGCCTTTGCGCGCGATAACGCCATCGACCTCACCGTGGTGGGGCCGGAATTGCCTCTGACTCTGGGGATCGCCGATACCTTCAAGCAGGCCGGGCTGGCGATCTTCGGCCCCAGCAAGGCGGCGGCGCGCATTGAGGGCAGCAAGGGTTTTTCCAAGGATCTGATGCGTAAATATGGCATAAAAACTGCTGATTACGCCTCGTTTGATCAACGTGACGCCGCGGTGGCCTATATCCGTGCGCACGGTGCGCCCATCGTCATCAAGGCCGACGGTCTGGCGGCGGGTAAAGGGGTTATTCTGGCGCAGAGCGAAGAGGAGGCCATTGCCGCCGTCGACGATATTCTGGTCAATAAAAAATTCGGCGCTGCTGGCAGCTCGCTGGTTATTGAAGAATTTCTGCGCGGCGAGGAGGCATCGTTTTTTGCCTTTACCGATGGCAAAAATGTGCTGCCGCTGGCGTCGTCGCAGGATCACAAGCAGATTTTCGACGGCGACAAAGGGCCCAATACCGGCGGCATGGGCGCTTACTCGCCAGCGCCGGTGGTTAATGATGCCCTGTACCAGCGCATTGTTGCCGAGGTGGTGCAGCCCACCATCGACGGTATGGCGGCGGAAGGGTGCCCCTATTGCGGTATCCTCTTTGTCGGTCTGATGATAGAAAACGACGATTTCAAGGTGCTGGAGTTTAACGCCCGTTTCGGCGATCCCGAAGCGCAGCCGCTGCTGATGCGGATGAAGTCCGATGTGGTGCCGGTGCTTCTCGACTGTGCCCGCGGCGAGTTGACGACCACCGCGCTGGAATGGCACGACAGCGCCGCCGTGTGCGTAGTGCTGGCCAGCGCCGGATATCCCGGCAGCTACAGCAAGGGTGATGTTATCAACGGTATCGACGCCGCCAATGCCATCGACGGTGTGCACGTGTTTCACGCTGGTACCGCTGCCAGAGATGGCGCCATTGTTACCGCTGGCGGGCGGGTGCTGGGGGTTACCGGTATCGGCGCCGATGTGGCGGCCGCCATCGAAACCGCCTATGCCGGTACCCGCGCCATCAGCTGGCCGGGGATGCAACTGCGCAGTGATATCGGTCGCAAGGCTTTAAACCGAGAAGGAAAATAAACGGCCATGACTGAAAAACAGCCCGTGATCGGAATTCTGATGGGCAGCGACTCCGACTACGCCGTGATGAGCGCGGCGGCCAAGGTTCTCAAGGAGTTTGCCGTGCCGTTTGAGATGATTGTTTCTAGCGCCCACCGCTCGCCGGAGCGTACGGCGCAATACGCCGCTTCAGCCGCGCAGCGCGGCATAAAAGCGCTTATTGTCGGTGCCGGAGCTGCCGCCCATCTGGCCGGTGTAGTGGCGGCGGAAACCACCCTGCCGGTGATCGGTGTTCCCATCGACAGCTCGACCCTTAAGGGGATGGACGCGTTGCTGGCCACGGTGCAGATGCCCGGTGGTATTCCGGTGGCCACCATGGCCATTGGCAGTGCCGGCGCTAAAAATGCCGCCATTTTTGCCGTGCAGATGCTGGCGCTCGACGACGGGGATCTGGCGGACAAGATGCGCAGTTACCGCGCCGATATGGCTGCGGCAGTGGCGCAGAAGAGTGATCGCTTGCAGCAGCGTCTGGCCGAAGACGGATTGCTGCAGATTTACTGATACCATCACAGGTGCGGCGCCCTGGCTGCCGTCCTGACAAAGGAGAACAACCTTGAGTAGCAAACAACGCGGTATGGCGGGGGCAGTGTGGGATTTTTTCTGCTCGCTAAAACTGGCGATATTTACCCTGATTACCCTGGCGGTGACATCTATCATTGGCACTGTCATCGAACAGAACCTCACCCGCCAGCAGTATCTGCGCGTGTTCAGTGAGAAAACCTACAACGCGCTGAATAAATTACAGTTTTTTGACATGTACCATTCGTGGTGGTTCATCGCCCTGCTGGTGCTGTTCTGTATCAACCTCATTTGCTGCTCCATCAAACGCTTTCCGCGCGTGTGGCGCATCGTCCACAATCCGGTACTTACCCCCGATGACAAGATGCTTAAAGCCTTTTCCAACAACGACGAGGTGCGGGTTAAAGGGGACCTGGCCAGCTGGAGCGCGCGCATGGAGGAGTTTCTACGCGATAATTTTGCCGCGCCGCGTAAAACGGTTACCGAATCCGGCGTGTACCTGTATGCGGAAAAAAACCGCTTTTCCCGCTTGGGTGTCTA
>JAMOOS010000222.1 GCA_027065245.1 Desulfuromonadaceae bacterium
ATTGAGGTGAGTGGCAAAACTGATATTATCCTGCTGATTGTCAATATCACCAAACCCACCGGCGGCGCTGTAACGCTCACCCCAAGCGGCTGACGGCGTTACCCGATAGTTAAAATACTCGTCTGGCGCACGGCGATCATTGCTGCCGGTGCGCCATGCGAGGATAAACTCCGCCTGCAACCACAAAAACCGCTGTTCCACGCTGGCCGACACCGTCCAGGTATCACTTTCAATATCAAACCCGCTGTTTTTCACATCGGAACGAAAATAATCACCCTCGTACAGCGAGGCCATGGCACTAAGCCGCAGCGTGGTTGATTCTGATGGGCGATACAGCCATTTAGAAAAGATGTTCTCCAACTCGCGGTGCTGATCTTTATCGCTGTCGAGATTATGCAGGGGGATACGGGAACAGGAGCGGGAATAACCGAGCAGCATGGCCAGCCGGTTACCCAAAGGGATATCAACTGATGCGCCAGCGTAATATTTGCGAAACTTCGGCTGCTCTCTGGCATCACTGGAGGAGTAGAAATCATCGCGACGGCTGCGGTCAAGATGAAAACTGGTCCACTCACTGCGGGTGGTACGACCGTTGATATTAGCGGAAAAAGTAAATTGCGGATCTCGCGTGGTAATATCGACAACCCCACCGGTAAAACCGCTGTAACGCGCCGGGATATTGCTGCGCAGCACCACCACGTTATCCACCAGGGATGTATCGATAAAAGTCTGCTGTGAGTGTCCCGGCACCGACACCGGGCTGTTTACGTTATTCGCCATAGGATCGGCGATACTGTTGTTGCCGACACCATCGATCATAAAATTGTTATCGTACGCCCGACCGCCGGAAATTGAGATCTCCAGCGGCAGAATTTCACCGCCGGTAAGGGAAGTATTATCCTTTTCGCTGAACTGGATACCGGGCAGCACCCGCATCATATCGGTAACAGAGCCGTTTTCGTTTGGCAGTACCTGCAGCAGTTTGCGCTCGAGCACCGCAGCACCGGGGGTTGTAACAACACTGGAATCGGTAACGGTTATATCCGGCAATGCTTCATCTGCGGGAGACTGTGCCCACACCGTCGGCACCACAACAACAGACAAGCTAAACAACAAGACAAGCCAACGCATTATCCCCTCCAGCACACACAACAAGTAATCAGATCGCGACCTCGCCGACAGTGCTACCACTCTGCGGCGGCGTCTTTATCCGCTGTACCGCCAGCAGCGAAACAACACTCATACAGGCACCGAACACAAACGGAATACGGTAATCGATCATCCACAGCGCCCCGCCGATTACCGGCATCACCACTGCGGCAATATGATTGATGGTGAACCCCACCGCCATACTCGGCGCAATATCCTGCGGATCGGCCACCTTCTGAAAATAGGTACGGATGGCAATGGCAAAATTAAAAAATATATGATCTAGGATATACAACCCCATCACCAACCACAGCGATTTGGCGCTGGCATAGCCGAGAAACACCAGAATCAGGCTGGCATACTCCAGCGATAACACCTTGCGCTCGCCAAAACGGACAATAGCGCGAGCAATCATGGGGCTGAGAAAATAGTTGATGGTGTTGTTGACTACAAACAGCGCCGCTATCTGGGTAACAGTACAGTGAAACTCCTTCACCAGCAGGAACACCGAAAAAGCGATGAATATCTGTCGCCGCGCTCCGGCCATACAGGTTAAAAAATAAAACAGCGCGTACTTCTTGCGCAGCACAAACTCGTGCCGTTGGCGCGGCACCTTGCTGCTGGCCGGATCCTGCATCAGCCCCCAACCGGCAGCGATCAGCACCAACACTCCCACCATGATGTAGAGATCGCGGCAGGCAAAAAAATGGCCGAGTATGAACACTGCCGTACCCACGGCGATATTCACTGCCGCCACCAGGCTTTTAAGACGACCGAAAACCAGCGGTGCCTGTTCCTGGCTGAAATACTGCAGGGTAAGCGACTGATTGGTGGTCTCGTAGTAGTGAAAACCGAAACTGATGATCAGCGTGGAGATTACCAAACCGCCATAGCTGGGCATAAAACCGGTAACTATACTGCCGATTCCAACCGTGGCCACCGCCAGCGCCGCCAGCTTGTGTTCGCGTATCACCAGCAGTAAAAACACCACCAGCACCGCCAGCAGGCCGGGAATCTCCCGCACCGAACCGATCACCCCCACCTGCTGGCCGTTCAATCCCGCCGTTTCTACGGCAAAATTGTTGAACATGATCATCCACGCCTGCAGGCCAACGCCAGTGGCAATGGTCATCACCATCAAAAAACGCAGCATACGCGGCTGGCCGAAACCGTCTGCCGGAATATCTGGCGACCGGCGCAGTTTTATCCCCATAACCACGCCTTAAAGGAACAGCGCGGCAATAAACGCCACGTAGCCCAATAGCAGAAAAGCCCCCTTGCCACGACCGATGCGCAAGCCACGGCCACACAACACCAGCAGCACCACACTGAACAGCAGCAAAAACGGCAACTCGAACTTCGGCACCGACGCCTCCACCGCTATGGGGCGAATCAGCGGGCACACCCCCAGCACAAAGACGATATTAAAGATGTTGCTGCCCACCACGTTGCCGATACTGATCTCCATCTCTCCCTTGGCGGCACTCATCAGCGATGCCGCCAGTTCCGGCAGACTGGTACCCAGCGCCACGATAGTCATGCCGATAAACAACTCCGACAGACCGATGGCACGGGCAATGGTAACCGCCGAATCCACCATCCAGTGTGCCCCCAGTCCCAAACCAACGATGCCGACGATAACATACACAGCGTTGCGACCGCGACTGCTGACGCCAGCAACAATCACCTCATCAGCGCCGTTGGCGTCGCCACCACTGCGGGCGTAGCGGATACAATAACCCATAAACAGCCCCAGCAACGCCAGCAGAACCACGCCGTCACCACGACCGATGTAGCCATCGAAACTCTGCACAAACAACACCACGGTAACAAAAATCATAAACGGCAACTCGCGCTTCAGCAAACTGCGCGGCACCGCCAATGGTGCCAGCAACGCCGAAGCACCAAGAATAAGACCGATGTTGGCAACATTTGATCCGACAATATTACCCACCGCTATATCAGAAGAACCTTGCCACGCCGCCAGCAACGACACCATCAGTTCCGGCATACTGGTAGCCAGCGACACAATGGTCATCCCGACAATCAGTGGGCGAATACCAAACGAAACCGCCAGCGCCGAACTGCCGCGCACCAGATATTCGGCACCAAAATACAACACCGCCAAACCGACAAAAAACATTGCAACCGAAAATAACATTAACCACTCTCCACCATCTAATGCCGCGCCACCAATAAGATTTTTTACGTATTAAAGACGCAAATATGTAAAATTATTGAGGCAATGTCACTTTTTTATTGACGTATGACAAGTCATCGTTTTAAGCTGACACATTCTTTAATTCATATAGAAGAGGATAATTCAATGCCCACCGTACCATTCAACAAAGATGACGACTACTCACGTGAAGCCGAAATCCTCAAGGTTCTTGGCCATCCTATCCGCCTGAAAATCATTGCCGGGCTGATCTCCCAGGCATGCAACGTCAAGAAGATCTGGGAGTGCCTTGAGCTGCCCCAGGCCACCGCATCACAACATCTGGCATTGCTTAAGAACAAGGGGATAATCGAGGGTAAACGCGACGGTGTCGAAGTCTACTACCACGTCATCTCACCACAGGCGGAACAGATTGTCCGCTCGCTGTTTGTTATCGACGACAGCGGCAGTTAACCGCCATTACACATCACCGAACACCCGCAGCAGATGGGGGATGAGCTGTTTTTTGCGCGACAGCACGCCACGCAGCTCAAACAGATTTTCCGCCAGCTGCGGATAGCCGATGGCGCAGGTAAGCTGCGCCTCGCCACACACCAGCAATTCGCTGTTTCCCGCTACAATATCAGTAACCAATAATCCGACCATGGCCAGTTCCCGCTCCCGACGCACCGCCTCCAGATGCTGCTCCAGTTCAGCCTGCAGGTTGTGAAATTCATGGAAGTTAACCACCTCCACCTGACCAATGCCAAAACGGCACTTTTCCGAGCCGAACACCTTGAAATCGGTGGTTATTACCTCTTTTAACGAGTCGTAAACACTCATGGCACTGCTGGATGCAAAGATACGTCGCCCGAACTCATAAGGATCCAGCCCCGCCAGAGTTCCCAGCCAGTTGGCAATCTCACGATCAACGTCGGTAGTGGTGGGGGATTTCATTACCACGGTATCGGAAAGCAGCCCGGCCAGCATCAGCCCGGCGGTCGATGGATCGGGCGTGATATCGGCATCACGGTACAAAGTGGCAACCAAAGTGCAGGTACTGCCCAAAGGCTGATTGATAAAACGGATCGGCTTGTCGGTCTGCAAGCTGCCGAGACGGTGATGATCGACAATTTCGATAATTTCCACCTTGTCGGCACCACTTACCGCCTGGGTCAGTTCGTTGTGATCAACCAGAATCAGTTTTTTTGCCGACGGCGACAGCAGATCACCCTTGGTAGCCACCGCCTCCAATATGCCGTCTTCGTTAACAATCACCACGCCGGGCACGCTGCTGTGCATCAGGCTGACACGCAATTTTTCCACACTGTCCTGCGGGCGCAAACTGATATAGTCCTGCTCTGATACCGCCAGAACCGGCGTGGCCAGACGGGTAAGCCAGGTAGCAGTGGCACTATCGTAGGCGGTGGAAATTATCGTCACGCCATTGGCGCGTGCCTGATCAACAACATCATTTGCCACATCCAGTTCACCGACAACAACCACCACCCGCACCTGCCGACGTACAGCGATGCGCAATATTTCCTCTCGGTCACCGCAAATCAAAATCATGCCGCGCGGATCAATACCACTCAGTTTGGCACTGAAAGTCTCGTCACTCATGGCAGCCACATACAAATTCAGTTCCTCTTCAACATCTGGAGCTGACTCGCACAATAACGACCCTTTCAGGCACTGGCAGATGGAACGCGGCGAAGCCAGCACCCGACGCAGATCGGCACTGTCTCCCGGCACCATAAATCGCTCCGACACCCGCTTGAGATATACCATCCCGCAAGGGCGGCGCTGCTCGTCCACCACCGGCAGAATGCGCACATGATACAGATGAAACAATTCCAGCGCCCGCGCCAGCGGCGCCGCGGCCGGCACCGTTATCGGCTGCTGACCGGCGATAACATCGCTGATACGCGGCGCCACATCGAGCAACAGTTGCGGACGCGGCACCGCCAGCTCGTTGAGGATAAACTCCGTCTGACGGTTGATATTACCGGCGCGCGCGGCAATCACCCCATCAAGGCCCTGCTGCTGGCGCAACCGTGCGTAGGCGATGGCGCTGCACACCGAATCGGTATCGGGATTCACATGACCGATCACATATATCTTCTCACGTCCCATAGCCTCCACCTCTACAACAACACAATCACGACACCATCTGCCGCCGCTATTTACGCCGCCGCAAGAATACCACTAACGCACCATCACCGCCATACTGGCGCGGCGCCCGTCCCCACTCGGCCACCCAGGCCCGTGCTGATGTGTCCAGATACCGCTCGATATCATCGCGCAACACCGCCTGACCGCCGGGGGAGCTTTTACCGCGTCCGGTAACTATCAGCAGCGTATGCAAACCTTCGGCGTGGCGGTTGCGCAGAAAATGGCGCACCTTCTCCCGCGCCTCATCGCGATAGCAACCGTGCAGATCTATACTGGCCTGGGGACGCAGTTTTCCTTTGCGCAACTGGCGCATACGCCGCCCGCCGACAGGCACGCCATCGTCATCGTTGTCACATTCGGCCCGGTCATGAAAAACCTTGTCCAACCCACCCAGCGCAGCGGCAAACAGGGCAGCGTCATCGTCGTCCGCAATATCACCATCATTACCGGTAACCGAAGCGTCATCTGCATCAAAAGGTTCTTTATCCGCGCGGTAATCTTCACGCTGCCGCACTCCGATCTGCTCCATGAGAACGGCAAAATCCACATCAACGTCATCACCGCAATCACGGGCAGGAGCCGCCGTCTGCTTCACTTCCGCCACGCTGCGCTGTGGTTTATCACAAACAGAAAACCCCTTCACTTGCTGGAAGGGGTTATTCCTGAACTTCTCTGAATTCTGTTTTTTCCTACTCATATCTGATAATTATACGCGCGGCATCTTGCGCCGTCCCTGCGCCAGTTTTTGTTGCTTTTTAACAATCTTGCCGGTTTTTTCCAGATGGAACTGATACCAGATATCGCCGTAATCCTCCATTTTCATCCGTTTGCCCTGCTGCACCGCCTCCAGCGACGCCTGCAACCGCTCATCGCCGCCACATTTTTTCAGTCCCTTTTTCAGGATTTTTACCGCCGCCTCGCGCCGACCGATCTTGTCGAGGCAAAAAGCGTACAGATTCCAGATAAACGGATCCTTGCGGTTGGCGGCAATCGCCTTTTCAAATGTGGCCACCATCTTGTCTGGCTTGTTGCGCTTCATGTAACTTACCGCCAGCATACACATGGCCACCCAATGCTTGGCGAAACTTTTTTCCAGATACGGCATGGCCTTGGCGAAGTCGCGTTTTAAATACAGCAGCGTACCTATCTGGGCATTGATCTGCGCTTTGACGTAAAACTGCCACTTGCTGTACTTGTAGCCGCTTTTCAAGGTAGCAATGGCGCGCTCGGCACGATTGGCCTGCATATCCTTCTGCGAGCTCTGCACCAGCTCCATCACCTTGTTCATGGTGCGTTTGGAGAGGAAAAAATAGAGCACGGCAAAAATAACCACCAGCACAATGCCACAGTACAGTTGCTCAACATGATACACTAGGTTGAGCGGCACTACCGCCAGAGTGGCAAAAATAAACGCTATAAGAAAATTAAGCATAAAACCGAATACCTTTCAGATTTATATTCAACGCCGCCGCCACCAAGCCGCAGCATCGGGAGTCTAGCAATCCGGCGTTAAAATGTAAAGCACTGCTCAAGAACGGCTGTTGCTGCGTACCAGCAGAGTAAGTTTATCGCCCGGATGAAGAACATGATCCGCGTCCAGACCGTTCCAATGGCGGATGTCACGCGTGTTGACGGCAAATTTGCGCCCGATGGCCCACAAGGTATCGCCCCGACGCACGCTGTAGACCATTTTGCGCCGTACGGTGTTGTTGCGCGCCACACGCCGCGGCGCCTTGCTCCGCCCGGCGGTGGAAACCGCCAGCACCTGCCCCGGCTTGATCACATTGGACCAGCCCAGCCGATTCCAGCGCCGCAGATCGCGAGTACTCACCCCACACTTGCGTGCGATGGTCCACAGGCTGTCACCGCTGCGCACGGTGTAAGTGCGGCGATGACTGCGCTGGTAGTCGTCCTTGAGCTCCGCCACCACCTGCGTAGAATAACCTGGCTGCAGCGGCAGGATAAGTTTTTTGCCAATGCGCAAAGCGCGTGGATTGCCGATTTTGTTCAGAGCTACAATATCGCGCACCCGCACATGGTAACGGCGAGCGATACTGCCGAGATTATCCCCGGCCTTGATGCGATAGAGGCGATAGCGGGCACGCTGGTCAGCGGGAACTGCGGCGTATTTTTGCGCAAAACCTTCAGCGTGCCCCACCGGCACTTTGAGGCGATAATCTTTTACTCCCGGCGGTGTACACCAGCGTTTCAGTTCAGCGTTGAGGGTCTTCAGCTCGGCGTAGCTGCTGCCGGTAAGGCGCGCCAGTACGTCCAGATCGGTGGTCTGCGGCACGGTAACAGTCTCGTATTGCAGCGGCGGCTCGTACTCAAGGTTGCAGAAGCCATACTTTTCCGGTTGTTTGCTAACTATTAACGCCGCCAGCAACTTGGGAATGTAATCACGCGTTTCGGCACGCAGATAGCGTCCCTTGCTCAACTGCCAGAAATCGGTGCTGTGATATTTTTTTACCGCCCTAGCAATCTTGCCCGGTCCGGCGTTGTAGGCTGCCACCGCCAGGTACCAGTTGCCGTCAAACTGGCCATACAGGTATTTAAGATAGCGCGCCGCGGCAATGGTCGACTTCTCCACGTCGCGCCGTTCATCGCGCCACCAGTCATTTTTGAGACCAAACATGCGACCAGTGGACTCGATAAACTGCCAGTGCCCGACAGCATTGGCCCAACTGTGAGCGTTACTGTTAAAACCCGATTCCACCATGGCCAGAGCAGCCAGATCGCGCGGTAACCCTTCGCGGGCAAATATCTCACGCATCATGGGCAGATAACGGCCACTGCGGCGCAGCCAGCGAGCGAAGGTCTGACGACCGCTGCCGGTATAACGCCGGATCATGGCGCGTACCTGCTCGTTCTCCTCCACGGGAAAATCGAACAGCGGCCTGGCTACCGGCTGCGGCTTGTCGGTTTCGACAACCGCTTCTTCCGGCACCGGCGCCGTAAGCAAAGCGGTATCGGCGGCGGTTATCTCCGGCTCATCCAGATGTTGCGGCGGCAGTTCAACGCACTTAGACCGCTCTGTGGTTGCAACAGTTGTTACGGCATCAGCGACGCGGGCATTATCACTCCCGGATTTGGGCGCAACAGCAGCACAGGCTGACAGCAGGCAGCAGCACATCAGCGCCAGCCAGGGGATAATTTTCATCGGAACAGTATCCTCGAAATGGAAAATCAGCACAAATATCGCCCAAAGCTATAGAAAAACATCGGGGTTGTCAACAACACCGCCGCCCGGCGGCAATTCGGACCAGAACCGCTGCTGCAACTGGGTCAACAGGGGCGCAAACGTCTCGCGCTGGCGCGCGCTCACTGCCACGGCGTCAAAACGGCGGCACAGCTGCTCACATTCGGCGCTATCAATCAGGTCGCATTTATTAAACACCAGCAGGCGCGGGATATGCGCCAGCTCCAGATCGGCAAGAATCT
>JAMOOS010000223.1 GCA_027065245.1 Desulfuromonadaceae bacterium
GCCATGCGTGGCATGTTCTATGTTGAATCGTTGACGGAAGTTTTGCCTGGCGCGCCAACGCTGCCACCGGGGGCGCTGCTGGTAGATGGGGACGGTCGCTGTCTTGACTGGCGTGGTACCGTGTTATTGGCCGAAACAGATGCCAGCGTACGGTTGCTGCTGGAAAACAAGCGGCGTATCCGCTGCCTGGAAGAGGAGCGGAAGGCGTTGAGGCAACGGCTGGAGCTGGCAGAGGGGCAACTGGCCGCTGCGCACCAGGCGTTGGCGCAGGCGCAACGGGATGAGCAGGAAAACCGCGCGACTTATCAACAGTTACAGTTGCAGTTGCAGCAGCAGAAAAACCAGCAGCATGCTGCGGCACAGGAGCTTGAACGTCTGCAGCAGCGCCGGACCCGGCTGAAAGATGAAGGGAGCCGACTGGGAGAGCAGCGGGTTGAGCTGGAAGAATTGCAGCGCGCCATTGCTGTCGAACTGGAGCAGTTGCGGCAGCAGCGGGAGGAACTGCAGAAAGAACTGAATTTAGCTGAGCAGCGGCAGCGGCAACAGCAGCAGCGGCGGCGCAAGTTGCACGAAACTCTTACCGCTGTCAAAGTGGAATGTGCCGCGGCTCAGGAGCGATGTAAGTCGCTACAGCAGCAGCACCAACGCCTGCAGGAAACCATTGACCGGCAGCATGAACATGCTGCCCGGGTGCGCGAACGTATGGAGCAGTTATGTCAACGCCAGCAAGAACAGTTGCAACAGCAGGAAGAATTGCAGGCGCGTATTCAGGCGTTGACAGCCAGGCGCAACGAACAACAACAGCAGTTGGGGGCGCGGTCCGAAAAACTGAACACTTTGCGTCAGCAGTTGCACATAGACGAAGAGCATCTGGCGTCACGGCGAGCCGCCCTGGCGCGGCAGCGTGAGGAAAAAGGACAGTTGCAATTGGATGTGCATCAGTTGCAGTTGGAGCGCGATACTCTGCGCCGACACGTGGTTGAAAACTGCAATGTCGATATGGCGGCGGCGTGTCCGGCACCTGTGGATGACCTCGGCGCGGCGGAAAAGAAAATACAGCGTCTGCGCCAGCGGCTGGAAACGTTTGGCGAGGTAAATCTGATGGCTATCGACGAGTATGCCGCCATCGAACAGCGGCACGAGTTTCTCGTCTCTCAGCGGGACGATTTGCTTGCATCGATCGACGATCTGCACGCTGCGATAGCGCGTATCAATCGCACTACACGCCAGCGTTTCAAGGTGGCCTTTGAGCAGGTAAATGCCCGCTTTAAAGAAGTGTTTGCCCGGCTTTTTGTCGGCGGTAGTGCCGAGCTGGAATTGACCGATGCCGCTGATCTGCTGGAAACCGGCGTGGAGATTGTCGCCCGCCCGCCGGGGAAAAAACTGCAACACATCGGGTTGCTTTCCGGTGGAGAAAAAGCGCTGACCGCTGTCGCGCTGGTATTTGCCGTATTTCTGATAAAGCCGTCACCGTTTTGTATTCTGGACGAAGTGGACGCGCCGCTGGACGATGCCAACATTGGTCGTTTCAACGAAATGGTCAGAGAAATGTCCACAGCGTCGCAATTTATAATCATCACCCACAATGTGCGCACCATGCAGATTGCCGACACTCTGTACGGTGTTACCATGCAGGAGCCGGGGGTTTCTTCTCTGGTGGCCGTGCGTATGGGCGATGTACTGAACGATGAGCGGTTGCAGGCGTCGTAGCGGCGCCGAGATTATTAGCTGAGTTATGTGTCTGCTGAACAAATGAGGTTGTGACGGATGCCATTCAAGACGATTCTTGCCGACATTGTGGATGAGAACCTGGGCGTATGCAGTGCCATTGTTGCCGACTGGGAGGGGGAAGCGGTAGACTGGCTGGCGTCCGCTCAGTGTGACGATGAAGATTTGCGCATCTGCGGCGCACATCTGGGTATAGTGCTGAAACAGTTTGTCGCGGTTGCCGCCGCGCGCAGTGCCGGAGAGGTCGAGGAGCTGATAATTCGTAACTCTGGTGCGGTTTGGTTTGTTTTTCCCATCACATCGGAGTATTATCTCGCCGTTATCGCCCGTCATGGTGGATACAAAGGGCAGGTGTGCCGTCGCGCGGTCGCCTGTGTGCAGGCGCTCAAAGAGGAGATTGTCTGACGCAACCATTTGTTCTCCATCTGATTTCCCGCCGCAACATATACTATGCCGGCGTGGCGTTGACCCGCTGCGGCGGCGTTCTTATGTTAGCGGCAGGCGAAAAACACAATCATAAAGCCAATCACTAATATGCAAAAGGTGGACAGATCGTATGGACTGGTCCGGAATAATGAATGACATATATCGTTTCTGGGGCGAAATTGCCCAATGGCTGGAACAGGCCCTGCACAGGTTTAATACTTTGTGGGCGAGCTTTTTCCGTCGTGCCTGTGAAATCCTGGTGGGGATGGGGGTGCCTGAACAGCAGTGTGCTCTGGTGGTATACGGCATCTTGTACCTGCTGGCAACTCTGCTGGTGTTGTTGCTGGTATGGCGACTGCTGCGACGTAAACGGCGTGGTGCCGCCAAGGTGCCCGCCGATGTCGGTGAGAAAGCAGCTGGCGAAAGTGCAGCGGCTGAGCCGCTATCGGTGGTGGAGCGGATGCGGCGAGGTCTGGCAAAAACGCATACTGCACTGGTTGGGCGAATAGACGGTCTGTTTGGTGGCAGCGCCGTCGATGATGCTTTTCTCGAAGAATTGGAAGAAATTCTCATAACCGCCGATTTTGGCGTAAAAACTACCACCGCCCTTGTCGATGCCTTTAAACAGCGGGTGGCGGTGGAACGGGCTCAGGGGGTGGAGCAGTTGCGGGCCATCCTCAAACAGGAATTGCTGGAGTTGATGCGATTGCCGGTGGCGGAGCTGGACGTGGAGCGCCAGCACCCCATGGTGATGATGGTTATCGGCGTAAACGGCGTGGGTAAAACCACCACCATCGGTAAATTGGCACAGCAATACAGCAAACAGGGTAAAAAGGTTGTTCTGGGCGCGGCGGATACTTTTCGAGCTGCGGCAGCCGATCAGTTGAGTATCTGGGCGGAGCGTTCCGGCTGCGATATTATCCGCCACGAAGAAGGTTCCGATCCGGCAGCGGTGGCCTTTGACAGCGCCAAGGCTGCCGTGGCGCGTGATGCCGACATTCTTATCCTCGACACTGCCGGGCGTCTGCATACCAAGGTCAACCTGATGGAAGAGATGAAGAAGATCCATCGGGTGCTGGGTCGGGAGATCGATGCCGCGCCCCACGAAACCCTACTGGTGCTCGATGCCACCACCGGACAGAACGCATTGGCGCAGGCGCGCCAGTTTTGCCAGGCGGTGAAAATTACCGGTGTGATAATCACCAAGCTGGACGGTACCGCCAAGGGCGGTATGGCAGTGGCTATTGCCACTGAACTTGGGCTGCCGATACGCTATATCGGTGTTGGCGAAGGCGTTGATGACCTGCGTGTGTTTGATCCAGACTTGTTTGTCGATGCTTTGTTTGAAAATCGTTAACTTTCTTGACTTTTAACCGTGGTTTCCTTAATCTTGGCGAGGTAAGTGGATAAATGGCAATGGATTTGGATATACTTGTACGTCTGGAAGAAAAAATAGATCAGTTGTTGCAGCTTAAACAACGACTTGAGCAGGATTGCGCTCACTTGCGCGAGGAACGCGATACCTTGGTTCAGGAGCGGGAATTTGTTACCCAGGAACTGGACAGAATACTTGCTCGGTTGGACGTGCTGGACTAGGAGATACTTTTGAAGCGGAGTGTTCAGGTTACCATACGGGGGCAGCAGCTATCCATCCGTAGTACCCGTTCATCCGCTGAAATCCAGCAGGTGGCTGACTTTGTCGATGAACGGATAGCTGCAGTTCTGGCGTCCGGCACCACGTTGAGCACTGTTGACGCTACGGTTCTGGCTTTTCTTAATGTTGCCGGCCAGTATCTTGATCTGCAACGTCGTCACGACGAGTTGCAGCGGATAACCGGCAGGTTGAACGATCTGGACGACAAACTATCCGCAGCATTGAACGGTTGATGTTTGTGCCGTGTTCGATGCTGTTTCAAGCCGTGAGTTGCAGTTTGAGGATCGCGCGCGATCGAGGCTCGGCGAATATATTTCTGGTCAGGATTAACGGTGGCGACGCTGGTAGCGTTGCCCGCTTGTGTATATAAAATACCGTCGGCTCACTTCAGAAGACAGCCGGTTTCCCGCCACATTCGCTCACATATTGCGGAACTTCCTGTTCCGGCCTCCCGTTTTACCGCGCCTTGTATTCTTTCGCTGTTCATGCGGCATTTCCCGCCATCCGTACCTCTTTGGCTGCTGTTGCAGTTGCTCTGTGTGATCAGGGGGGCAGATGGATAAAGCAGAGTTGCGTAGTTACTATTTGCGTTGTCGCCTGGCTCTTGATGCCGACCAGCGGCAGCGTTGGGACGCCTTGGTGCAGCGGCGCTGCCTGGAGCTTGATGCTCTGGCGTCGGCTGCCACGATTGCACTGTATTCACCGGTACGGGGTGAAGTAGATACCTCGGCGCTGTTGCGCTGGGCGCTGGCGCAGGGCAAAACCATCGTTTATCCGCGTGTCCATGATGATGGGCTGGATTTCCATGTTGTGAAAACGGTGGATGAGCTGCGTATCGGGGCATTTGGAGTGCTGGAGCCGTCTGGCACGGCTACCGTTGCTGTTGACGGTATCGATCTTTTTATTGTGCCAGCGGTGGCGTTTGACTGTGATGGTTATCGTCTGGGATACGGTAAGGGATTCTACGACAGAGCGCTGCCCGCCAGGGCGGCCGACAGTGTGCTGGTAGGGGTGAATTATTCCACCCAGATAACGGCGGTTTTGCCCCGTGAGCAGCACGATATTCCCGTTGATATTCTGGTAAGCGAACAACGGGTGTACGAAATCAACATACAATAAATTCGTATTCATGCGGAAACGCAGGAGGTTTATGTGACTGGAGGAATGGCATTTTTCCTGATTCTCATTTCGTTTGGTGGCGGCACCGCTCTTGGTGCCTATGTTCGCCGACGGCTTGACGAATCACGGATGGAAAGCGCCGAGCAGGTGGTGGAACGCCTGCTTGAGAACGCTAAAAAGGATGCAGAGTCGATTCGCAAGGAAGCGGATCTGCAGGCCAAGGATACGGTACTCAAGGCCAAGGCCGATTGGGAGGGGGAAGCGCGGCAACTGCGCCAGGAATTGCAGGGGCAGGAAAAACGCCTTATTCAGCGTGAGGAAAATCTTGATCGCAAATATTTGGCGCTGGAAAGTCGTGACAAGGAGATTCATCAGCTTGAGAAGGAGCTTGCGCGTCAGCAGGAAGCGTTGCAACAGCGTGAGGCCGATCTGGACAAGGCGGCGCGGGAGCAGAAGGAGCGGTTGGAGAAAATCTCCGGCATGACGTCTGAGGAAGCGCGCCAGTTTCTCATCAAGGGGATGGAAAGTCAGGCGCGTCACGATGCCGCCCGGCGCATTAAGCAGATTGAAGATGAAGCGCGGGAAAATGCCGACAAAAAAGCCAAAGAGATTCTGTCACTGGCAATCCAGCGTTATGCCGGTGATTACGTGGCGGAAAAGACTGTCAGTGTTGTGCCACTGCCGTCGGATGAGATGAAGGGACGCATTATCGGCCGCGAGGGGCGTAATATCCGCGCCATCGAGGCTGCCGCCGGTATCGACCTGATTATTGACGATACGCCGGAGGCGGTGATCATCTCCGGGTTCAATCCGGTGCGTCGCGAAGTCGCTCGCCTGGCGCTGGAAAAGCTGGTAACCGACGGACGCATCCATCCGGCACGCATTGAGGAGATCGTGCAAAAAGCGGAGGATGATGTCAATCAGTCTATCCGTGAGTCCGGTGAACAGGCGACTTTTGACGTTGGCGTACACGGTATTCACGCCGAGGTGGTAAAGTTGATCGGGCGGCTGAAATATCGTACCTCCTACGGCCAGAATATTCTCAAGCACTCACTCGAAGTTGCCTTTTTGTGTGGTGTGATGGCGGCAGAGCTGGGCATCAATATCAAGCAGGCCAAGCGGGCCGGGTTGCTGCACGACCTGGGTAAAGCGGTGGATCACGAAGTGGAAGGTTCCCACGCCATGATTGGCGCCGATCTGGCGCGTAAATACGGTGAATCGGCGGAAATTGTCCACGCCATTGCCGCCCACCATGAGGAGGAAAAGCCGTCAACTATCCTCGCGGTGCTGGTGCAGGCGGCTGATGCCCTGTCCGGTGCCCGTCCCGGTGCCCGGCGCGAGATGCTGGAAACCTATGTCAAGCGGCTGGAAGAGCTGGAAAAAATCGGCACTTCGTTTGAAGGGGTTGAGAGCTGCTACGCCATTCAGGCCGGGCGTGAGATTCGTGTTATGGTCAGCAGCGACAAGGTGAACGATGCTCACGCCCACGTGCTGGCTCGGGAGATCGCCCAGAAGATTGAGGAAGAGATGACCTATCCGGGGCAGATCAAGGTTAACGTGATTCGCGAAACCCGCGCTGTGGGTTATGCCAAGTAATTTGTCGCGGGGGGAACTCGAGTGAAAATCCTGTTTGTTGGAGATGTGGTCGGGCGCGCCGGTCGCCAGATTTTGTTGCGTAACCTGGAACGTCTGGTGGATCGGCACGCGATAGATTTTGTTATCGTCAATGGTGAAAATGCCGCTGGCGGTGTCGGTCTGACCATGGAGATTGTCAAGGAGTTTCGCAAGCTGGGGGTAGACGTGATTACCTCCGGCAATCATATATGGGACAAAAAAGAGTTTATTCCTCATCTTGATCGCTGCCAGGACGTGTTGCGCCCCGGCAATTATCCCGATGGTGCTCCGGGACGGGGTATGGGCATTTACGCCACTAATGTCGGTACCAGAATCGCCGTTATCAATTTGCAGGGGCGGGTGTTTATGAACAGTCTCGACTGCCCGTTTCGTTGTGCCGACGCCTATCTGTCACAGCTTGACGATGTGGCGGTGGTGTTCGTCGATTTTCATGCCGAAGCCAGCAGTGAAAAAATGGCGCTGGCGCACTACCTTGATGGGCGCGTGTCTGCCGTTATCGGCACTCATACCCATGTGCCCACGGCTGATGAACATATCCTTGTCGGCGGCAGCGCCTACCAGACCGATGTGGGGATGACCGGCAGTCGTGATTCGGTGATTGGCGTTAAAAAAGAGATCGCCATCGAAAAATTTATCAGCCAGATGCCAGCCCGTTTTGAGCCGGCTAAAAGAGATCCGGTACTGTGTGGCGTGGTGATAGAAGTTGATGATGCCAGCGGCCGGGCGCAGAGTATAGAGCGGGTTAAGTGCCTGAACGATAGCAAATAATTGTCTGACACATAAAAAGCGAGAACAGCATGAAATCGGTACAAGAACAGATGGCGGTTATTCGCCGTGGCGCGGTAGAGATACTGGTAGAGAGTGAACTGGAAAAAAAGTTGCAGCGAGCGGTGGAAACCGCTACGCCCCTGCGGATAAAGGCCGGTTTCGATCCAACAGCACCCGATCTGCATCTGGGACACACGGTGCTGATTCAGAAGCTGAAGCAGTTTCAGGACCTCGGCCATCACGTCATGTTTCTCATCGGTGATTTTACCGGTATGATCGGCGATCCGACCGGCAAAAATGAAACCCGCAAACCGCTCACCCGCGAGCAGGTGCTGGAAAACGCCCAGAGCTACAAAGAGCAGGTGTTCAAGATTCTCGATCCCGACAAGACCGAGGTGGTGTTCAACAGTGCCTGGATGGGGGAGATGTCGGCGGCGGATATGATTGCCCTGGCGTCCAGCTACACCGTGGCGCGCATGCTGGAGCGCGATGATTTTCACAAGCGTTTCAGCAGTCAGCAGCCCATTGCTATCCATGAATTTATCTATCCGCTGGTGCAGGGGTACGATTCCGTAGCTATGCGTGCCGACGTGGAACTTGGCGGCACCGATCAGAAATTCAATCTTCTCATTGGGCGTGAGTTGCAGAAACAGCGCGGTCAACAACCGCAGGCCATTGTTACCATGCCGCTATTGGAAGGACTTGACGGCGTCAATAAAATGAGCAAGTCGCTCAATAATTATATCGGCATCACCGAAGCGCCCAAGGAGATATACGGCAAGGTCATGAGCATCAGTGACGAGCTGATGCTGCGCTACTACGAGCTGCTTTCCGATGTGGATCTGGAACAGTTGCGGCGGATACAGGACGGTGTTGCCGGTAAAGACGGCGGTGTCCATCCCATGGAAAGTAAAAAGGCACTGGCGCGGGAACTGGTGCAGCGTTTTTATGATGCTGCAGCGGCAACTCAGGCGCAGCGGGACTTTGAGCAGCAGTTTAAACGCAAGGAGATTCCCGACAATATCCCCGCTGTTACTATTAGCAGCAGTGAGCCGGTGTGGATCTGCCGGGTGATGACCGAGGCCGGGCTGGTGGCTTCCAACGGCGAGGCGCGGCGCCTGATCAAGCAGGGCGCAGTCAAGATTGACGGCGACAAGATAGCCGACGCCGGGCTGGAATTGCCTGTCGGCGCAAAAGTAGTGGTGCAGGCCGGCAAACGTCGCTTTGCCCGGGTGGAGATTGCAAAATGATTTTTGTTGCGCTTCGTGGTTGACAGCGTCGAAACAATTCTATATAACTCCACTTCCCGATCGAAAGCACCAGAGCTTTACCGATGATAGAGCGGTGATGAGTAGGTTGGAAAAATGAAAAAAGGTCTTGACAATCGAAGGCGAGATCGTATAGGATTCGTTTCCGCTGCTCGAGAGCGCAAGGCGTTAAGGGCAGCAGGGAAAGCAGCAAGCAGGTCTTTGAAAACTGAATAG
>JAMOOS010000224.1 GCA_027065245.1 Desulfuromonadaceae bacterium
GTCGGGCGTAAGGGCAAAAGGTCGTTCATTAAAATGGAAATGGTCAAGATACATATACGCACTACCTCAAAGCGTCAATGCGCGAGCGCGACTGCTCCATATCGTCATACCAATCCTGATTGGACAGAATCACCTGCGGCTTGAGCAGAATAATCAGCTCGCTCTTGCGCACCTTGTTCTGCCGATGCTTGAATAGCGCCCCTACACCGGGAATACTGCTGAACACCGGCACCGAGGCGGTTTTATTGCTGCCAACGTTTTTCATCAGGCCACCGATAACGATCACCTGGCCGCTGTGAGCGCGCACGATGGTATCCGATTCGCGCACTGTACTGTAAGCCAGCGGCAACGACTGATCCTGACCGCTGATGGTGATAACCTTGGTCTGATCGGTAACATCGCTGACAATGGGATGAATATGCAGGGTGACATCGCCGTTGGCGCTGATCTGCGGCGTTACATCGAGGGCAATACCGGAAAAGAACGGCGTAAGGGTGATATCCGGTGTAGTGGTAGTGGTGGTGCCGGTAACGGTATCGCTGGAGACATCGGTAACAAAAAACTCGTCGGCACCGACCTTGATAATCGCCTTCTGGTTGTTGAGGGTGGAAACGCGTGGGCTGGAGAGCACCTGCACATCGCCCTGGGCTTTTACCGCCTCTATAAACGCCTGGAAATCATCGACCTCCAGAGCGGCGGAAAACACCCCGCCAAAGGCGGAAGTTACCAGACCGTTCATGGTGAGGGGATTGGAGGGGTCGAGATTGCCCACGTTGCCTGAGATGGGGCTGGTCCCGTCACTGAATACCGTGCCGCCACCAATCTGGCCGATACGGGCAATATTGGTACCGTTGTGAACCAGCGCCCCCCAGTTAATGCCGGCCTGAAACCCATCGTTGAGCTGTACTTCAATGATTTTTGCCTCCAGAATCACCTGGCGCTGCAGCGCCCCTTCGGTCTGGCGCAGATAATTGGCAACAATATCCAACTCGTCCGGCATCGCCTTTATCAGGACAATGCCCGCCTGAGGCTGGACAATAACCTGACGACCGCCGTCAGTACCCACCAGCGCTTCCAACGTAGCCTGGAAATCGGTCCAGAAATCGCTCTGTGACGAAGTTTCCACCCGGCTGCCGGATACTTCGTTGTTGTTATTAGACGAATCGGTGGAGCTGCTGTTGTCATCATTGCTGGAGGTACTGCCATTGTTGTCGTTGTTTTCGGTATCGGTAACCTGGCCGGAGCTCACCCTTGTCGACGACAAGCCACTGCGTTTGAGAGTGAGGTAATCAACTTGAAAAATGCGCGTCTGCAGCTTATCCGGCAAGATATGATAACCACCGACAATACTGCTGTAATGGTAGCCGTACACCTGTTTTACAATATCCAGCACTTCGGGCAGAGTAACGTCTTTAAGGTGCAAAGTGATCCGGCCCTGCACATCCGGCGCTACCACCATATTGATGGAGGTGGCATCCACCAGGCTGGCAAAGAATTCGTGCGCCGGCAGGTTGTCGGCATCCACATCAAAACGCAACTGGTTGTCGGTATCGCTTTCGGGGATAAGTGGTGGCAGCAACGCCTGCTGTACCGTATCCGGCACCGCGACATCGTCGCTGGCGGCAGTAGAATGATCGGCG
>JAMOOS010000225.1 GCA_027065245.1 Desulfuromonadaceae bacterium
GAATCCGACCAGTCTGGAGCAGTTACGCAGCGAGGGCGGCTTGAAAAACTGGCAGTTTAAAGTGCTGGGGGAGGAGCTGCTGGCGCGACTGCACAACGCAGGTGAAACCGGCGGCTAACGGTATGCCGCCTTCACCGTGGTTTCAATGTGCTCAATAGCGCGCACCAGTGCTGCGATATCGAGCGCATCTTTAGGCAGGTGCGGGCAGCGTGGCAGCAGGTCTGCCGCCGCTACTCCATCGTGCAACAAATTGATACTTAAATAGACGATTTCAACCAGTTTGTTGTTGGCGTCGGCGGCTGTGGGGTCGTGTTGATATTTGATGCAATCGTGGATACACGGATCGAGGTTCCAGCGTCGCGACAGCATGGCGCCGCAGTTGTGCTGGTAGGCGCTGATTAGCTGCTGGCGATCTTTGGGTAACAGGCTGTCGTCGGTTAGCAGGTGCAGCATGATGATTTTGCCGATGTTGTGGAATAATCCGCAGGTAAACGCTATATCCTCGTTTTCGCCTACCTGGCGGGCCACCAGACGTGCCATACAGGCGCAACGCAGGGCACGGCGCAGCAGGCGGTCCAGATTGTTTGGCAGCAGTGGTGGCTGGGCACAGGCGATCTGGGTGTGGATTATACCGAGCAGATGTCTGCTGTCCATGGCTGCCAGTGCCTGGTTTACGGTAACATAGCGCCCTTGATTGTCGTTTATGGCGGCATTGGCTACGCGCAACAGGTGGGCGCTTAGCACCTGGTCGTTGCGTACCATGGCAAAAATGGCGGCGCTGTTGTCGGCGTCGTTCCAGTGCTGTTGTAACTTTACCGCTACATTTGGCAGCAGCGGCAGTGAAACCATATTGCTTGCGATATTCTGCGCCAGTTGGCGCATGGTTGCGGTGGCTTTGTGGCTTAGCGGCGCGGTTTCGCTATTTTGGCGCAAAATCTGTTCCAATGCCGTCACTTCACTTATGCGCACTGGACCATCCATCACCTGCGGCGGAACCCTGTTACTAAAGGAAAACGCGCCACTGGTCCAGCTCATGGCATCGGCCAGAGCCTTGCTGGCCAGGGCGGACAAGGCGCTTTCGAGCTTTTCTCTGGTGATGAACTTTTTTTCAACCAGCGTACTGGTAAAGGCCACACCGTTTTGCTGGCAGTCCTTGAGTAGAAATTTGCTCCAGTTGAGGGTGATCTCGCCTGTTTTTACCAGATACTCGCCGACTCGCTCCCCCCTTTTGCTGGAGGTGACATAGATCAGTTTGCCCTGATCGAAATAGAGTTTTTTTTCCACCATGCCCTGGCAGATGGTGAGGGTGCCGGTTTTTTGCTGCACCGAACAGATGCGCAGTACTTCCGCCAGCGAGGTGCAATCCAAATTGCCAATAAGCTCGGTCATATGTTTGTTTCCTGTGTTTGTAGTGAGAACTATATCCCCATGGCAGCGGCGTATAATAGCAGCTTTTGGCGCGTATAGAAATGTTTTTAATAATAGGAGAGTAATTGAATTATGCCTGTCAGCGCACTAGCTTTTATAATTTTTTCCGCCCTGATGCACGCGCTGTGGAATGTGCAGGTCAAGCGCAGTTGTGACAAGACGGTATTTATCTGGTGGATGTTCGTTTCGTCCAGCGTGCTGTTCAACGTG
>JAMOOS010000226.1 GCA_027065245.1 Desulfuromonadaceae bacterium
ACAACTGGACGCTAGTGGTCACAAGATCGGGATAATCGTAGCGCGTTTTAACAGCTTTATCTGCGAGCGTCTGCTTGAAGGCGCCATCGACGCTCTGGTGCGTCATGGTGCCGACGAAGACAATATCCATGTGGTGCGCGTGCCGGGAGCGTTTGAAATTCCGCTGGTGGCGCAGAAAATGGCGGCCACTTCCACTTATGACGGCCTGATCTGCCTTGGGGCGGTTATCCGCGGCGCAACGCCTCACTTCGATTATGTCAGCAATGAAGTTACCAAGGGGATCGCCGCCGTCAGTCTGTCGGCATCGCTGCCCATCGCCTTTGGCGTTCTTACCACTGATACCATCGAACAGGCGGTGGAGCGCGCGGGCACCAAGGCCGGTAACAAGGGCTTTGAGGCGGCCATGACGGTGGTAGAGATGATCAACCTGTTTAAAAGTATAGCGTAAATGGGCGCGGGAGTACGCAGAACCGGGCGCGAGTACGCCCTGAAGATTCTTTACAGCCTCTACGATCAGGAGCTGCCGCTGGAGCAGGTACTCAGCGATTTCTGGTCCAATTTTCGTTTTAGTGATGACGTGCTGGGGGAGCCGTGTGACGAGGAATGCGCGCCGCCGTCGGCAGTGGTGAAGTTTGCCGAAGAACTGGTTGCCGGAGTGTACGATAATCTGGAAAAAATTGATGAAGTGCTCATGTCCATCTCCACCAACTGGGCCCTCGATCGCATGGGACGGCTCGATCTGTCGCTGATGCGCCTGGCCTGCTACGAGTTGTTGTGGATGCCGTCCACGCCGGCTGGGGTGATTATCAACGAGGCGGTGGAAATTGCCAAGCGTTACGGCACCAGGGATACCCCGGCGTTTCTTAACGGTGTACTCGACAAGGTGGCAAAATTGCGTGGCGCTGGTACTGGCGACAAATAGTCAAACAATTATGGGTTTGAGGTGAATATGAAAGAGATAAAGGCTGGTCTGCTTGGTTTCGGCACCATTGGAACCGGGGTGATCAAGGTAATTCAGCAAAACGCGGATGTAATTGCTCAGCGTCTTGGTGCCCGGGTGGTGCTGGCGGCGGTAGCCGATCTGGATATCACCAGCGATCGCGGCGTGACGCTGGAAGATGGGGTGCTGACCAGCGATGCCGACGCGGTACTCACCGGCGCGGATATCGATATCGTTATCGAGCTCATCGGTGGTTACGAACCGGCGCGTAGTTTTGTGATCAAGGCGTTGCGGCACGGAAAACATGTGGTGACTGCCAACAAGGCGTTAATGGCTTTGCACGGTCAGGAACTGCTGCAGGTTGCCGCTGAGAACAATGTAAGTATTTTGTTTGAGGCCGCCGTCGGTGGTGGTATTCCGGTGCTGGCGGCGATACGGGAGAATCTGGGCGGCAACAACTTCAGCGCTATCTCCGGCATCCTCAACGGTACCTGTAATTATATTCTCACCCGGATGAGCGAGAACGGCGAAGATTTTGCCACGGTACTGGCCGACGCGCAGAAACTCGGATACGCCGAAGCTGATCCCACCTTTGATATCGAAGGGATAGATACCGCCCACAAGCTGTCGCTGCTGATCTCCATGTGTTTTGGCTCGTGGGTGGATTTTGAGGATATCTACATTGAAGGTATTACTCAGGTAACGGCGCAGGATATAGAATACGCGCGTCAGTTCAACTACCAGATAAAACTGCTCGCCATCGGCAAGCGTGAGGGGGATGTGATCGAAGCGCGTGTTCATCCCACTATGATTCCGGCCAGTTATCAGCTGGCAGACGTGCGTGGTGTGCTCAACGCGGTGCGGATGCAGGGTGATTTTGTCGGCCCGGTGATGCTCACCGGCAGCGGTGCCGGTATGGACGCCACCGCCAGTGCCGTGCTGGGCGATGTTATCAGCCTGGCGCGCACTAAACTGACCGAAAGCGCCGTGGTAACGCCGCCGCTGGGCTATCAGCACGACGAACTCACCAAGCTAACGGTGCGTAAAATAGAAGATGTGTGCAGTGACTATTACCTGCGTATCATGGTGGAGGATCGCCCCGGGGTGCTGGCGCGCATTGCCGCCATCATCGGCGATCTGGATATCAGTATCCGCTCCATGATTCAACCGCAGCGCCAGCAGGGCGGTCATGTGCCCATTGTGCTGATGACCCATACCGCCAAAGAGAGTAACGTGCGTCTGGCGGTAGAGCGGATCAACCAGCTGGACATCGTCAAGGAACCGAGCCTGTTTATCAGGATAGAGAACTCTCTGGCATAAGTACTCTGCCGCCAGAGAAGCTCTTATTCGGCCGCAATCACCCGATTGCGGCCGTTTTCTTTGGCGCGGTAGAGGGCGTCATCGGCGGCTTTGAGCAGAGCCGCAGCCGTTGTTGTCGAGGTTGGTATTGCAGATGCCACCCCGAGGCTTAAAGTTACCACCGAGGAAACATCTGAGGCAGAATGTTCAATGCCGAGCTGCTCCACATTGGCGCGGGCCTTTTCAGCACAGGTTAGCGCGGCGTCGCGGTTGGTATCGGGTAGCAGGAAGATGAATTCCTCACCGCCGTAGCGGGCCACCATAGCTTCATCGTTGGGTAAGGCGCGCTGTAGGGCCGCTGCCACCTTTACCAGGCATGTATCACCGGCCTGGTGTCCGTAGGTATCGTTGTATTTTTTGAAAAAATCTATATCGCACAGAATTATCGCCAGGCAGTTCTGTTGCTCAAGGTGACTATGCCACTGTAGTTGCAGAGACTTATCGAAGGTGCGCCGGTTGGGAATCTGGGTAAGACCATCGGTGCGGGCCAGATGTTCCATGGCTGCGTGGGCCTGAGCCAGAGCGCGGGCGGCATTTTTGCGCTCAGTGATATCTTTGTACTGGGCCAGGGTGCCTTCGCTGCCATCGAGGGTGATGAGCTTGGAAGTGGTCATGATGAAACTGACGCTGTTGCCGTCGGAATCAACCAGGTCGATGTCGGTCTGGCTGGTTTTTTGGGTGGTGCTGGCAAGGTGGCACTCTTTTTTTGTGAGCAGATCACAGCAGTTGGCCCCTACAACCTGCTCCAGTGGTTTGTTAAGCAGTTCGAGCATCTTTCTGTTTGCGCGTACTACCACGCCATCGTCACGAATTACCAGCATCGGATCAAGGCAGGCGGAAAAGATCTGCTCCAGTTCCATGTTGGACATTTGTGCCTGCAGGATCTCGGTGTTTACGCGCTCGATATATTCCTCCAGCGCCCGCACCTGATCGCGCAACTCGTCGCATTGTCGGGCGGGCTCGACGTGTTTGTCTTTGCTGCTTGGAGTGTAAGTCATGGCAAGTCGCAATACATTCAAAGAATAATCCGTTTATTGCTAATGAAAAACAACCCCACATATCTAACACAGTTGGATGAAAAAATAAAACCCGATTTGTGCCTGTGAGTGCATATTATCGGGATGGTGGCAGCATTAGGTTTGTAATTGGGTATAATCGTTTTTTATTTAGCTAGGGAAATTATGATAACTGATTGTAGTTGTCAGTGCTTATGTACCTTGTTTTATCCGTGATTATCTGGAGTTGCCGCAGTTGACTTTTGGCCGCTGTAGTGGTAAAACAACATTCTATTTTGTTCTGTGCGGGGTGGTGATGGTAAAAGAGGTTATTGGCGCAAAATTGAAAAAGCTACGTCTTGACAACGATATGACTATTGAAGTTTTGGCACGCAAGGCGCAGGTTTCTTCAAACATGATTTCTCGAATTGAACGGGGCCTTACCACGCCGTCGGTGGAGATTCTTATGCGCCTGGCGGCCACTTTCGGTATGAGTATCAGCTATTTTGTCGAAGAGGCGGAAAGTGGTTCGACTGTGGTGTTTGCGCCGCGTGGCGGCGGGACGTCAGTGTTCTTTTTTGAGGAAAAACACCATATTGTCAGTTTGACACAAGGGTTGCGGGATCCTGGATTTACTGTGTTTTATGATACCATTGAACCCGGTTGCAACAGTGGTGAAGGGATGATGGTGCACTGTGGCGAGGAGTTCCTTATGGTGATGGAAGGAGCTCTTGAGGTAGATGTGGACGGTGTGATTTATAACTTGTCGGTTGGTGATGCCATATCGTTCAAAGCCAACCAGCCGCATCGCTGGTGTAATACTGCCGCCGGCACCACGAAGGTTGTATGGGTAGTGTCGCCGCCGCCGGTGGTGGTGTGAGGTTGATTGAATGAAGTTGCGCAAAATAATTGGCAAAAAATTGAAGAATATCCGCCTGGCCAGCGACATGACCATCCAGCAACTGGCAAGTCATGCCGAAGTGTCCTCCAATATGATATCGCGAATTGAACGAGGCCTGACTATTCCGTCGGTGGCGATACTGATGAAACTGGCGGCGGTATTTAATAAAAGTATTGACTATTTTGTTGAAGAGATAACCAATACCAACGAAGTAGTGCACAGTACTGCTGATTGTCGCCACGCCACTATCTACGAAAACAGCGCCAATATGCTCACTCAGTCATTTACTTCAGGCCTGCGCGATCCGCAGTTTTCCTCTTTTTACTGTACGGTGCCGGTGGGGGGAAAGAGTGGCAGCCGAGCCATGCATCATCCGGGTGATGAGTTGATATACTTGTTGTCTGGAACTCTGGAAGTAACTATTATAGACGATGTGTACACGTTAAAGGCAGGTGACAGTTTATCTTTTAAGGCTCATCTGCCTCATTCCTGGGTTAATAGTGGCGATCAGGAAGCACAGGTTGTGTGGACATTGTCGCCATTTACAGTTATCTGAAACAGCCATGGTTGGGGGTGGTTTTTAAAAACGGTTAGAGATTGACAGCTAATATATATGCTGTATCCTGAGTGTGTACTAAGGTCTTATTTTGTTGGGGTTAACTTAGCCTGGCCGGAGGGTTTATGAACAAGTCTGAACTGATAGAAGCGTTGTCGATACAAAAGGACTTAACCTACAAGCGTGCAGAAGAGATAGTCAACCTCATGTTCGATTCTATGGCCGAGGAGCTGGTTAACGGCGGGCGTATAGAGATACGCGGCTTTGGCAGTTTTGTGGTAAAAGACTACAAATCATACACTGGACGCAACCCCAAGACCGGTGAGGCTATTCAGGTGAAAACCAAGAAGCTGCCTTTTTTCAAAGTGGGCAAAGAGCTGCGTGAACGGGTGAATAACTAATTTTTCGCGTTGCCGCGTTATACCACTGTCAGCAGCATGTAGCACATGGAAAAGCGCCCGCTTTCCGGGACAAAACATAATATGGTGTCGCCACGGCGCAGCTTGCCACTGCCCAGCAGTTCTTCCAACATGATGTAGATGGAGGCGGCGCCGGTGTTGCCCCTGGTGGTCAGATTGCTGAACCAGCGCTCCATGGGGATGTCGAAGCCTGCGGACTGCATGCCGTTGTAAAGGCGCTGGCGGAAATACTCCGACGAATAGTGGGGTAGAAACCAGGTGATATCGGTGGCGTTTAAGTTGTGCCTGGCGATGATGGGCAGCAGGGCGCGTTCTACCGCTGTTGTTATTATCTCGCTGTTGAGTAGTTTTACATCTTGTTTTACCAAAAACGCCCGCTCCTTTAGAGCCTGTGCCAACGAATCAAATTCGCGCCAGCCACGCAGGCTGCCGTCAGCGTTTTTGGCGGCTCCGGCGTACATGCAGGTCGCCAGCTCGTTGGCGAAGGAGCGCTGTTCAATCCATTCCACCCGCAGCGATATTCCCGTTGGCGCTGGCTGCGCCGCCACCAGCGCTGCTGCGGCGCCATCAGAAAGCATCCAGCGCAAAAAATCGCTGTCAAAAGCCAGTTGCGGTGCCTGTTCCAGTTGTGCCGGGCTGATGGTTTCCGCCGCGCACATGGGCGCGCGCATAAAACTGGAGGCAAGCTCCGAGCCGGTGGCCACTGCCGTCTCCGTCTGCCCGGCGGCTACCTGCAGGCAGGCGTACTTAAGCGCCATAATGCCGCTGATGCAGATACCGCTGGTGGTAACAATCTCACACGGAGCCTGCCCCAGCTCGCCATGCACCATGGCGGCGTGCCCCGGCATAATCTGATCGGGGGTCGAGGTGCCACAGCACAGACACTGCGGTGGTTGCTCCAGGTTGAGTTTTCTCACTGCGGCGGCGGTTAGGGTGGCGTTGTTGTGGGTAAACGCGCCTGTAGCCGGATCGATGGCGTAATGGCGCAGCTTTATGCCGTTGTTGCGCAGGATGATGCGTCTGGTGCGTGACGGTTTGCCGTCAATCATCCCCAGCAGTTGTTCCATGTGGTCGTTATCTACCGGCGCGTTGGGCAGAAACGCCGCCATTCTAGTTATATAAGCTTCCATTTATCCGATAATCCTGATTTAAATGCTGGCGCGGCTGTGGCAGTGGCGTATCAGTTGGGCATAGCGGGTGTAAAAGCGCTTTTCCTCCAGCCTGGTACGGGTTACCGCGTTGGTGAGGGTATAATAATCCAGATTGTGCTCCGTTATTTCGCCACACATCTGTCGGTACAGTTGCGTGCCCGGCAGTGGTGTCATTATTGTAATCATGGGCAGATCGATGGCGTGGGTGCCGATGTAATCGTGCAGGCGATCGAAATCGCATTCAGTATACTCCGGATCGACAATAAAATCACCAATAACACTGATACCGAGCTGATGCAGAATGTCCAGCGCCTCGCTGTTCAAACGGGCGGCGGCGCTCTTGTTCATGGCCTGCAGGCGCGTGTCGTCGATCTCCTCAAAGCCGATTACCACTGCGCGTAAGCCGATATCACGCCACTGCTCCAGCAGATGCGGCTGGCGCACCACGGTGTCGGCGCGGACGTCGAGCAGATACTGCTTGCCTGCATCGGCGGCGGCAATGGCGCGACACAGTTCTTCGGCGTGCGCCAGAGAGCCGAAAGTGTTGGCGTCCACCAGGCGGATAAAGCTGCTGTCCGGCAGCAGGGACAGATCGCGTACCACGGTGGCGCAGTCGCGGGTGAGATATCTGCCGCCGGTCTGGGCGCTGATGGAACAGAAGGAGCAGCGGTAGGGACAACCGAACGCGCTTACCACATAGCCCATGGCGATATTGAGATTGCGGATAACGTAGCTGTCGCGGTAGTGGCGGACGAGATCGTAGCGCGGCGGCGGTGTATTGCCGTAGTTGTCGCGCCGGTAGTCACGCGGTTGCCAGCGTAGCGGTGCGCCCGGACAGGTAGCGGCCACGCCGGGGATCTCTGGTGCTGTCTCATCGCGTTCCAGCGCGGCGACCAGCTCGGCAAAGGAGAATTCCCCTAAGCCGATAACGATAAAATCAAACGGCGCCCGGTTAAAAAACTCCGGATCGGCGCTGGCGTGGATGCCGCCGATAACGATCACGGCATCGCCGCAGCGGCGCGCTGTTTGCGCCAGGGCGACCACAGTGTTGGCTTCGCAGGTCATGGCGGTGAAGGCGATGATATCGGGATGATGGCGGCTTAAGTAATCGGCCAGGTCGAACGAGCTGGCCTTGAGGTCGAGAATAGTCACCTGATGGGGCGCAAGGTTGCCGGCCAGTACTTCCAGCGCCAGGGGCTCGCCGCGAAATATCTGCCGGAACGAGTCGATGCCGTAGCGCTCTTCGGGGATGCTGCGACCGCAGTTGGGCGGATTGACGAGAAGAATATCCATCGACATCTAGTGTGAAAAGGCCAGCAGTGGCCGGATAGCGGTGATCTCGAAGTATACCGCCGCAGCGATGGCGTCGGCGGCGGCGCTGCCGACGGCTGCGGCGATGGCACTGCATACCTGCTCTTTTAGCGCGCCGTCTGTGGCTATCTCGGTCACGTGCAGGTATAGCCGCGCCCCCTGCCAGCGTGTGATGCTCTCTCCCGCCTCGGCCACGGTGAACACCGCACGACCGTTGTGGCGCAGGTTGTCCAGGGTGCGGTTATCGCCCAGCCCCAGCAGTAGATGGTTGTCGTCCGGCATGGTGGCGGAACCGATAACCGCGCAGTTAGGCGCACCGTCGGCACTGGCGCTGGCGAGATAGCCGACGCGCCCGGCGCAGATAAATTGACGTAATTGTTTTTTGTTCATATAAACAAATCATCCCTGTTCTGGTAGTATCCGGTTGCGATGTTAATATTACCGCACCCGGCTGTCGAGGGTTTTAATGACGCGACAGTACGTTTAGCAACCTTTTTTGCGGAGTTTTATCTGTGCTTATTCTGCATACATCTGATTGGCATCTGGGGCGTAACCTGTATGGTCGCCGCCGTCAGCACGAGTTTGCCGCTTTTCTCGACTGGTTGCTGGATACCATTAGCGCCAACAAGGTCGATGTGCTGCTGGTGGCCGGTGATGTGTTTGACACCACCACGCCCGGTAATCGGGCCCAGGAGCTGTACTACCGTTTTCTGTGTCGGGTGGCGCAGTCGTGCTGCCGCCATGTGGTGATTGTGGCTGGCAACCACGATTCGCCGTCGTTCCTTGCCGCGCCGCGCGAACTGCTCAGTGTCCTGAATGTCCACGTGGTGGCGGCGGTAACGGAAGATGGCACCGACGAAGTGCTGCTGTTGCGTGACGAACACGGGGAGGCGGAACTGATTGTGGCGGCGGTGCCTTACCTGCGCGATAGCGATATCAGACAGGTGCAGGCGGGGGAGAGTATCGCCGACAAAGAGCGCAATCTGGCCGCAGCCGTTATCGACCATTATGCCGCCGTGGCAGCACAGGCCGAGGCG
>JAMOOS010000227.1 GCA_027065245.1 Desulfuromonadaceae bacterium
TTGCCGCCGATCGCAACGATTACGATGGCGACGACGAGCGCTGGGCGCGGAAAATCAGCGATTTTCCCGTCGGCGACTGTGGCAGAATCAGTATTGCCGCCAGCGCCGAAGATGGCAAAATAAACGTCAACAATCTGGTTAATCGTTTCGGCAACGTCAATGTCAAGGTGCGTAACCGGTTGTTGCGCCTGTTTGAAGTGCTGGAGATTGACGATCCCGTTGCTCGCACCGATGCCTTGATAGACTGGATAGACCGCGATGACATAGCGCGGCCCCACGGTATCGAATCCGCCGGTTACGCCGCGCTGGAACCGGCGCGCAGGTGCGCCAACGCGCCGTTACACAGTGTGGACGAGATCATCCATGTGTACGGTTTTGATGCCGACATGCTGGTTAAATTGCGGCCGCATATCACGGTATTCGGCGGTGAGTGTAAATGTGTCAATGCCGCCAGCGCGCCGGTATTGTATGCCCTGGCCGACGGTATGGATATGGACAGCGCTGCGGCGATTGTGGCGCGGCGGCAGCTTAAACCGTTCAGAACGCTGGAGGAATTGCAGGAATTACCCGGTTGGCAGCGGTTTTACTGGGCGCTTAAAAGTCATCTGCGGGTGAAAGCCGACTTCTACCGTGTGGAGTGCAGCGCCAGTGTTAACGACGGCTACGCCAGTTTAACCGCCGTGGTGGATAAGGCGCACAACAGCCTGGCGTATTTCAAGGTAAACTAAGCAAAAGGAGAGATGATGGCGCAACGCGGTATCGGCATTGAAATCACCGATTCGATGGTACGGGTGGCTATTGCGCAACAGCAGCCGGAACAGGCGGCGGAATTTGTGCTGTTGCAGCGGCCGCTGGAATCCGGAGCCGCCACTGCCGCCGTGGTGGCCGATATGCTCGTCGATCAGGTCGATTTTGCCGATCGTTGCTGTTTGGTGCTGGCGGATAACAGCGGGTTTGAGCGCCGACTGCTGTTTCCGTTTGCTGACGGCAGAAAAATCGCCGCCGCCGCGCGGATGGAGATAAGCGCCATGGTTCCTGCGCCGACGACTGATCAGGTGCTGGCGCTGTCACCTCCTTGCGCCGCTGGAGACGGTTTTGCCGTAACGGTGGTCAGCGCTGTGCCACAGCAGGTGGAAGATGCCCTGCTACCGTTTGACGACAGTCGTACACCGCTGCACGTGTTGAGCCTGACACCTTACGCCGAGGCGGATGCCCTGCGCTTTTGTTTTACAGATGGCGTGCTGGTGCGCGCCCATAACGGCTGCCTTGCCGTGGCGGCGGTGCAAGATGGCGCAGTTAATGCCGTGTTGCGCTACCGTTGCCACGATGACGACGAGGAGGCGTTGTGTCGGCGTATCTGCCGTGCCGCCTTGCTGCTGACGCGCGCCGACGGCGTTGATTGTTCCGTGTGTCTGTGCGGCGGGGATATCAGCGCCGCTGTGGAGCAGAAACTGGTCGAACACGGCTTTACTGCGTACTGGCCGCCGTTTATCTGCGACGGCGCTCCTGTGCCTGCCGCTGATATGCCGGTGTGCTGTGCGGCACTGGCGGCGCATAACGCCTCGATAAACCTGCGCAGCGGTGTGTTCCGTCTCAAGAGCGAGT
>JAMOOS010000228.1 GCA_027065245.1 Desulfuromonadaceae bacterium
CGTGAGCAGGAGCAGCAGGTGGAACTGTTGCTGGGCGGGCGCAGCAGTGCAGATGTTATCGCTGCCGCTGAGTTTGAGGCGCTGGGGGTGGCGGTGCGCTGTGCCAGCGAGGACGGTAGTTGCGGTCATAAAGGCTACGTTACCGATCTGCTGGATGGCGCTGGCGACGCGGCGGTGTATGCCTGCGGGCCGATGCCGATGCTGCATGCTGTGGCGCGGTTGTGCCGCCGCTACGATCTGCCGTTGCAGGTATCGCTGGAGGCGCGTATGGCCTGCGGTGTCGGTGCGTGCCTTGGCTGCGTGGTGGCGGGAGCCGGGCATAGCGAGCAGCAGCCGCGTTATCTGTGTACCTGCACCAGTGGCCCGGTGTTTGACGCCGCCGCGCTGGAGTGGCCGGAGGAGGGGGGTGCCCATGAGTAACGCTGCTGTCGATCTGACGGTTGAGATCGCCGGGCTCAAGTTGCGCAATCCGGTGATGCCAGCTTCCGGCACCTTTGGTTATGCCGAGGAGTTTGCCGCTTATCTCGATCTCAATGCCATTGGCGCCGTGGTTACCAAGGGGATTTCTCTTAATCCCAAAGCGGGCAATCCAACGCCACGGCTGGCGGAAACCGCCGCCGGTATGCTTAACGCCATCGGCTTGCAGAATGTTGGCGTTGAGGCGTTTTGCCGCGATAAAGCGCCGTTTTTGCGCACTCTGACTACACCGGTAATTGCCAATTTTTTTGGCAACACTCTGGATGAATACGTGGAAACCGCGCGGCGTCTCAACGCTGTAGACGTGGTGGCGGCGCTGGAGCTGAATATCTCCTGCCCCAATGTCAAACAGGGGGGCATTGTTTTCGGCACCGATCCGCGCTGTGCTGCCGAGGTGGTGACGGCGGTGCGCCGGGTTATCACCAAGCCGCTGATTGTCAAACTTACTCCCAACGTTACCGATATCACCGTGGTGGCGCGGGCGGTGGAACAGGCCGGAGCCGACGCCATCTGCTGCATCAACACCCTCACCGGCATGAGTGTCGATATCCACCGCCGCCGTCTGCTGCTGGCCAACGGTACCGGCGGGCTGTCGGGCCCGGCCATCAAACCGGTGGCGCTGCGCATGGTGCATCAGGTGGTGCAGGCGGTTAATGTGCCGGTGATCGGCGTTGGCGGCATCATGTGTGCCGAGGACGCGCTGGAATTTCTTCTGCTCGGGGCGCGGGCGGTGCAGGTGGGCAGTGCCAATCTGGTTAATCCGGGCGTTATGGCGGAAATTGTCGCCGGTATCGCGGCTTTTTGTCGGCAGCAGAATATTGCCGCCATTGGCGATTGGATCGGGAGCTTGCGGCGGTGAATGCCGACAGGCGGGATAGCGGCGTGTGGCTGATAACCACCCACATCAACGCCGATTTTGACTGCTTGGGCAGCATGGCGGCGGCGCGTTTGCTCTATCCCGGTGCGCTGCTGGCGTTTTCCGGCGCGCAGGAGAGCGCGTTGCGCCGTTTTTTGCGCAGCCGGGCCGGGCGCTGGCTCAAGGTGGCGCGGGCGCGTGATATCGACTGCTCCGCAGTAAGCCGCCTGATTTTAGTGGATGTAAACGATCCGCAGCGGCTGGGCGCTT
>JAMOOS010000229.1 GCA_027065245.1 Desulfuromonadaceae bacterium
CGATGACGGCAGATGAGTTGAGCCGTCCGGTATCCGGCGGAAGTACCCTGTTGCGCGATCAGGCCCTGTGCCCGTTTCGGGCGTATGCCCGCCATCGCCTCGGTGCAGTGGCGCTGGAGGTTTCCCGGCGCGGGATGGATATGCGCGTCAAGGGAAACATCCTCCACCAGTGCATGGAGCTGATTTGGCAGCGGCTGGAGGAACAGCGGCGCCTGCTGGCGTGTGGCGACGATGAACTGCAGCGGTTGCTGCACGATGTCGCCGCCACAGTGCTGGACAGGCAGTTGCTGGCACCTTCGGCGCGGGAGGTGGCAGAGCTGGAACTGTGCCGTCTTAAAGAGCTGCTGCGGCGCTGGCTGGTTCAGGTGGAGATGGAGCGGCCTCGTTTCGAGGTAGTAGCGCGGGAACACACCTGTGCGATGCAGGTGGGGCCGTTGCTTATCAGTGCCCGGCTGGATCGGGTGGATAAGGTGGATGCCGGTCTGGTGGTGATCGACTACAAAAGCGGTGCCGTCAGGCTGAACGATCTGCTCGATGACGATCTCACCAGTCCCCAGTTGCCGCTGTACGCGGTAAAAAGCGATATGGAGGGTGTTGTGGCGGTGGCTTTTGCGCGGATAGCGGCGCAGGAATGTGCCCTCATCGGTATTGGCGGCGCAGATGGTATTGCTGCCGGAATTAAAACGGCAGCTGAAGACAAAGGTGGCTGGGCGCAGTTGTGCGCGCGCTGGCAGGTCAGGCTGGATGCCCTGGCGAGTAATTTTGCCGCTGCCGAGGCCGCTGTGGCCCCGGTAAATGAAGATGCCTGCCGTTACTGTGATCTGCAGCCGTTGTGTCGTTACAGCGACAACGCGACGGTGGGAGGTGATAATGACGCCGCTTGACGACAGCGAGCAGCGGCTGAACGCCATCGATCCGCGTCATAGCTGCATTGTGCGCGCCCCGGCCGGATCGGGGAAAACACAACTGCTGATTCAGCGCTATCTGGCCTTGTTGGCTACCGTTGACGATCCGGCGCAGATCCTCGCCATCACTTTTACCCGCAAAGCGGCCGAGGAGATGAAACAGCGGGTGCTGGCGGCGTTGCGCCGGGCGCAACAAGCACCGGAAAACGACGCTGCCGCGCATGAACTAAAGTTGTGGCGCCTGGCGCGCGCTGCCCTTGAGCGGGATAAACTGCGCAACTGGCAGCTGATGACACACAGTTATCAGCTCAATATAAAAACCATCGACAGTTTTAACGGCGAGATTGTGCGCGGCATGCCGTGGCTGAGCCGTCTTGGTGCCGCGCCGGGAGTAAGTGAGCAGCCCGGAGAGTTATATCGCCTGGCGGTGGAGCAGGTGGTGCATCTGCATCACGACAATGATGCCCTCAACCGGGCGGTGGCGTTGCTGTTGCGTCATCTGGACAATCGCGCCGACATCCTCTGCACCATGCTGGTCAATCTGTTGCAGCGGCGCGATCAGTGGCTGCGCCTGCTCGGCGGTGATAGCGCCAGCGTGCGGCAGCGGCTGGAGCAGGCGTTGAACAGCTATGTGGCCGCTTATCTGGAACATCTGTCCGCTACTCTGGATGACGCCAGGCGGCAGGAATTGCTTGAGCTGGGCCGGTTTGCCGCCAGTAATTGTGCTGGGGGCGAGCGTGAATTGTGTGTGCTGGCTTCGGTGGCGACTTTTCCCGCCTGTACCGGTGCGAGCCTGCCGGTGTGGCGCGCGTTTGCCGATCTGCTGCTTACCGCCACCGGTGCCCGGCGGCGGCGCTACGATAAGAACTGCGGTTTTCCGGCCGGGAAAAAAGAGCCGTTTGCCGGCATGAAAAAACGGATGCAGGAGTTTGCCGTCGGCCTGAGTGAAGATGAAATCAAGCTGTGGCACGGTGTGCGTCATCTGGCTGCGGGGCCGTATGGTGAGGGGCAGTGGCAGGTGTTGCAGGCGTTGTTGCAGTTGCTGCCGCAGGCGGTGGCACGGCTGTGGCTGGTATTCCGCGCCGAAGGGGCTGTTGATTTCAGCGAAATTGCCCTGCGCGCCCGTACGGCACTAGGTGACGAGGAGCAACCCGGCCAGCAGTTGCTGCGTCTCGACTGGCAGTTGCGCCACATTCTGGTAGATGAGTTCCAGGATACCTCACGCCTGCAATTTGAATTGTTGCACACCCTCACCAGTGGCTGGCAGCCGGGCGATGGTCGCACCCTGTTTATTGTCGGCGATCCCATGCAGTCTATCTACCGCTTTCGCGAGGCTGAGGTGGGGTTGTTTCTTGCCGCTGCCGCCAGTGGAGTGGGGGCGGTGCGTCTGCGGCGGTTGCAATTGACCAGTAACTTCCGCTCCCAGGCCGGACTGGTGGAATGGTTCAACAGTGCTTTTGCCAGAATATTCCCCGCCAATGAGGATTTGTGCAGCGGAGCGGTGAGCTATACTGCGGTAACGGCGCAACTGGCGCGGCAGGAACAGGCGGTGACAGTTTGTCCCGCCGGTGCGGCTGACAGCGTTGCCGAAGCGGAACAGATTGTGGAACTGGTGCAGAATATCGGCCGCGACTATCCCGGCGAATCGGTGGCGATACTGGTGCGTTCCCGTAGCCATCTGCGGGATATTATCCCCATGTTGCGGGCTGCCGACATCCATTTTTACAGCCATGATGTCGATCCTCTGGCTGCCAGTATTGCCGTGCGCGATGTTGTGGCGCTGGTAAGGGCGCTGCTTCATCCGGCCGATAACCTCAGCTGGTTGGCGCTGCTGCGTGCGCCGTGGTGTGGTTTGCTGCTGACCGATCTGCACCATTTTGCCCGTGCCGACAAGCAGGGAGTGTTTGCTTTGATGTGTGAGGAGCAGGTGCTGGCTCGGTTGTCAGAGGACGGTCGCCGCCGGGTGGAGCATGTAGCGGCGGTTATGGCAGCGGCGCTGAGGCGGCGTGGCTGTTGCACTGTGCGCGCGCTGGTGGAGGATGCCTGGTATCGTTTGGGGGGTGACAAGTGCTATCCCGCCCATCAATGTGCCGATGCGCTCCGGGTGTTCCAGTTGCTGGAACGGCTGGATTATGGTGGCGATTTGAGCAGCCTGGAAATTCTGGACGAGGCTGTAGAGCAACTGTATGCCAGCGCCGCTGTGGTGGATGTGGACAATCCGGTGCAGGTTATGACTATCCACAAGGCCAAGGGGCTGGAATTTGACCACGTGATTATCCCGGCGTTGGGACGGCGCCCACGCGCCCAGGATAGCGAATTGCTGCGCTGGTACGACCATCCCGGCCACGGTTTGCTGCTGGCACCCATAGCGGCGCGGGGCAGCAGAGAACACGACCCTGTTTACCGTATGCTGGGCGCCATGGAACAGGAGCGCATCAGGCATGAAGCGGCACGCCTGCTCTATGTAGCGGTGACCAGGGCGCGGCGGCGGCTGTACCTGTTCGGTCATGCCGTGGCTGATAGCAAAGGGCAGCCGCGCCCGGCGTCTGGTTCACTGCTGGAGTACCTGTGGCCGGTGGTGGAGCATCATTTTCATGGCGTGGAAGCGCCGCTGTCGGCAGCGGCTCCACCCGCGGTAAGCGGCGCTTTGTGGCGGCTGGCGCACGTACCTGTTACTACTGCAACCTTGCCTGCCGCGGCGGCTGACTGTGCCGGGATATTATCGACACCGGACAGCGCCGCCATTGTCGGCACCATCACTCACCAGTGGCTGGAGCGGATAGCTGTGGGCGGATTGCCGGGCTGGGACAACTGTCGTATCGCCGCGCAGGCGGCACTGATTGAGCGCCAGTTACGCGTTGCCGGGCTGAGTGAGACACTTGTTCCTGCTGCCAGGGAAAATATTATCGCCATGTTGCAGACAACGCTGGCCAGTGAGCGTGGTCGCTGGATATTGCAGGCGCATCCGCAGCAGCGCTGCGAATATCCGCTCAATGTGGTGGTTGATGATGAAGTGGTCTCCATGCGTATTGACCGAACCTTTGTGTGTGACTCAATACGCTGGATTATCGACTATAAAACGGCCGCAGCGGTGCCCGGCACGAGCATGGCTGAATTTTACGCCGCCCAGAAACAGCGTCATGGACAACAGATGTATCGCTATTACCTGGCCATGCGGCGGCTGGACAGCAGTTGTGAGTGTCGATGCGGGCTGTATTTTCCCGCTTGTGACGGCTGGTGTGAATACGAGATGACGGAGAACGGAGATGATGAAGGATTTTAACGCCATTGCGGCAACCTGGGATGAAAAACCGCAGCGGATTCATCTGGCGGCGGCAGTGTCACGCGCCATTCGCCAACAAATACCGCTGCGCACCGACATGCGCGCCCTCGATTTTGGCAGCGGTACCGGCTTGGTGACGTTTCATCTGGTGGGGGAACTGGGACAGGTTACCGCCATGGACAGCGCCGAAAAAATGCTCGATGTATTCATGGATAAAGCGCGGCAGTGCGGCGTGACTAATGTTAACACCGCCATTACCGGCGCCGATCCGGCGGTTGCCGAGGCAAGTTACGATTTGATCTACAGTTCTATGGTGCTGCATCACGTGCCGGATCTCGACCTTACCCTGCGCCGATTGGTGGCTGGATTGGCCAGTGGTGGTTATCTGGCCCTGGCCGATCTGGACGCCGAAGATGGAGATTTTCACGACAATCCGGCGGGCGTGGCGCGCCACGGTGTTGAGCGTGACTGGCTGTGTCGCCGCCTGGAACAGTTGGGGCTGCACAAGGTGGCGGCAGTGACTGCCCATGTGATCACCAAGCAACGTCAGGGCCGTGACAAGGACTTTCCCGTATTTCTGGTCTGCGGTCAGCGCCGGTAAACGACGTACACATTGCCGCTGGCAATCATCCCCTCCATCCACTTGCGTACCTGTTTTTTGATCAGGGCGCGGCTGGGTGGCAGCAGCAGGCAGAAACCGATGGTGTCGGTGCAGAATCCCGGCGTGAGCAGAGTCAAACCGCCGGCAAAGATCATGGCGGCGTCCAACAGCTCCTCCGTGGGCATCTCGCCATTGGCCAGCGCCTGCTGGATGCGTATCATCACGTCGTGGCCCTGGGTGCGGGCCAGGTAGGCACCGGCAATACCGGTGAGCAGAATCATGGCGATGGTGGGGGCGACACCGATAATTTCACCGGCGCGCAACAACACATAAATTTCTATCACCGGTATACAAATAAATAAAATCAGTAGCTTTATAAACATCACTGCCTCTCTTATGTGTTTATCTTAATTTAAAGATGTCCCTCAGTATTTCCGTATACATATATTTAGTCATTGTCCAAACTGATTTCAAGTAACTAGTTGAAATAAAAGGGATTATATTGTTGCCTAAAAAATGTGCAAAATGGGTAAAGGGGTTTTTATCGCTTGTCCCGAATAAGTTTTAACAGCCTTACCAACAGTTTATCAACAGTTTTTGTTGGTGGTTGATGTAAGTTGCCTTAAAACGGGGATTTTTATTTTGTCAAGGTAAAATGTGCGAAAAAGCGCTGTGGCGCCGCCGTGAAATTGGTGTGCGAAGGCGGGAAAATTATACCGCTGTGTTTGTATTGTGAGTGGCGCATCAGAATGGTGAACAGCGGTGTTTTTTCTTGACAATAAGCGGCTAGCAATTATACTGACCGCTTTCTTCGCGGGGACATTTGTGTGTTATGCAGATAGTGGCAGCTGACATAGGTAAAGCGGTAAAAGAGGTTGTGCTCAGTGAGTCGGTGGAGCATTTTCCGGTTCTGGCGCAGTTGCAGGATTCCGGTCGCTGCCGCTTTCTTGAACCTGTGCAAGCCACTTTGCGGGTTGTCCGTACCGATGCGGTTATCGAAGTGAGTGGCACCGTTGCCGTGGTGCTGGCGCTGCCGTGTCGGCGCTGCCTGGAGGAGACTCGCTGTGCTGTCTGTGGCGATATCCATCAGTCCTATGTTGAGCATTTGCCGCGCGTAACCGGTGAAGATGGCGAAGAACTTGAGCTGTCGGCTGATGAGATGGGCCTGGTGCTGTATGATGGTGAAATGATCGACCTGGTGGCGGAGGTGGAGCAGCAGGTGTTGCTGCTCATGCCCGATACGGTGCTGTGTTCAGAAGGGTGCCGTGGTCTGTGTCCTCAGTGCGGTGCTAATCTCAACCATGAGTCCTGTACCTGCGCCGACAAGGTGACGTCGTTGCAGTTTGCCGCTCTCAGGGATTTTAAGGTTGAAAAGAAATAGTGTTCGGTTTAGTTTTGTTCAGTTATTGAAGCAGGCTGGTGTCTTGGTGCGCACAATGTGGTTCGGTCAGGTACCGTTCCGCTGTTGTGTGTGGTGTACATGGTCGCCTGAATGCCTTAAGATACTGAGAATAATCAGATAATTATAATAACGCTAGAAGGAGAAACATCTCATGGCAGTACCCAAGGGAAAAACATCCAAGTCAAAGCGCAACCTGCGTCGCTCTCACGACGCTCTCAACGCCCCGGCCATGTCGGTATGCCCGCAATGTGATGAGCCGAAGTTGCCTCATCGTGCCTGTGGCAGCTGCGGTTTCTACAAAGACCGCAACGTTCTTGAGCCGGAAGTATAGTCAGGTAGCTGATTGATGCGGTCGGTTGTAGTTGCCGTCGACGCCATGGGTGGCGATAATGCGCCTGGCGTGGAGGTCGAAGGGGCTGTCGCTGCGGCGCGCAAGTGGGGGATGGGCGTGATACTGGTGGGAGATGCCGACAGTATCAGCCGTGAGTTGGACAAACACGATGTTAGTGGCCTGAATATAACCATCCATCATGCGTCGGAGGTGGTGAGTATGCACGATTCCGCCTCGGATGCCGTGCGGCGCAAAAAGGATTCGTCCATTCGTGTTGCCTACGATCTGGTTAAGCAGCAGCGCGCCCACGCTGTGGTAAGTGCCGGTAATTCCGGTGCTACCATGGCGGCGGGGATGTTTGTCGCCAAGCGGATTGACGGTATCGAGCGCCCGGCTATATCTACCATCATGCCTAATGTCAGCGGCGAAACGCTTATCCTTGATGTGGGTGGCAATGTGGACTGCAAACCGGTGCATCTGGAGCATTTTGCTGTTATGGGCGATGTGTATGCCCGCTGCCTGATGGGCAAGCAGGCGCCGCGTATCGGTCTGTTGTCAAACGGTTCGGAGGAGAAAAAGGGTAACGATCTTACGCGTGATACCCATCAACTTCTGCGTCGGCATGAGTTTAATTATATCGGTTATGTCGAGGGGCGTGATCTCTACAACGGAGCGGTAGATGTTGTAGTATGTGACGGCTTTGTCGGCAATGTGGTATTGAAAGTTTCGGAGGGGCTGGCCGAGGCTATCGGTCAGATGTTACGTACGGAGATCGACTCGCGCATGTGCGCGCGCATGGGCTACTTGTTGTCGCGACCGGCATTCAGCGCTTTTAAAAAAAGGCTTGATTATGCCGAGTATGGCGGCGCGCCGTTGCTGGGGATTAAGGGCACCAGCATAATTTGCCACGGTGGTTCCAACGTCAAAGCGTTAACCAACGCTGTGGCACAGGCGGCTGAAAGTGTGAGGATGTCGGTCATTGATGCTCTGATCGCCCAGATAGACGCCTGTAAGGCGCTTAGCCCGGGGTAGTTTATTCCGGGGCGGACAGGTCAAAAGGGGAAGCAAAGTGAAACGAGCACGCATAATTGGTACCGGATCATATCTGCCAGCGAAGGTGCTGACAAATTTTGACCTGGAGAAGATGGTGGATACCAGCAACGAGTGGATTTCCACCCGCACCGGTATTGATGAGCGCCGTATCGCGGCCGATGATGAGATGACCTCTGATCTGGCGCTGATTGCGGCGCGCAACGCCATGGATATGGCAGGTGTAAAGGCCGAGGATATTGATCTCATTGTTGTTGGCACTATTACCGGCGATTACCCGTGGCCATCCACGGCGTGCATCGTGCAGGATAAGCTGGGAGCGATCAATGCCGGCGCCTGGGATGTTTCTGCCGCCTGCAGCGGGTTTGTCTACGCTCTGTCTTCGGCGGTGCAGTTTATCAATGGCGGCAACGCCAAGCGTGCTCTGGTTATCGGTGCGGAGATTTTCAGTCGCATCATTGACTGGGAAGATCGCAATACCTGCATCCTTTTCGGCGACGGTGCCGGTGCCGTAGTGCTGGAGGCGCAGGAGGGCGATGCCGGGGTTTTGTCCACACATCTGAAGGCTGACGGTTCGTTCTGGGAACTGCTCTACCAACCGGGGTTCGGCGCAGTGCATCCCGCCAGTGTCTCCGGCATTGAACAGCGGCTGCCGTTTTTGCGCATGGCCGGTAACGAGGTGTTCAAGGTGGCGGTGCGTTCCATGTACGAGGTGGCCAACGAAGCGTTGACAGCCAACGATATGACCACTGCCGATCTCGCCATGCTGTTTCCCCATCAGGCTAACCGGCGTATTCTCGACGCAGTAAAAAAACGCCTGAAACTCACTGACGAACAGATGTTTATCAACGTGGATAAGTGCGGAAACACTTCCGGCGCATCCATCCCTATCGCACTGGATGAAGCAAATCGCAAGGGGATGCTTAAAGAGGGCGATATCATAATGTTCGATGCCTTCGGCGGTGGCTTCACCTGGGGTTCTTGTCTGGTGCGCTGGTAGTTTAATGCAAGGATTTGAAGGGTAACTATACAG
>JAMOOS010000230.1 GCA_027065245.1 Desulfuromonadaceae bacterium
CAGCTCATTGCAGGTGGCCTGTGCCCGTCTCGGACTGCCGTGGCAGGATATCCATATCATCAGCGCCCATGGCCGCACGCCGCAGATCGACATCCAGCACTGCCGCCGCGCCGCCGCCATCGCCGTTCTGGCGGGCAATCCGGCCGCCTGCGCCTGTGCCGCCGCCCTGCTGGATGAACTGGGCAGTACCTACCGCGCCTGGAGCTGCGAAGACCTGACCCTGGCGCAGGAGCGCATACGCCCGTGCAGCAGCGAGCAACTGCGTAACGAAACCTTTTCCAGCCGCACCATTATCATTATGCGACGCGATGGAGAACAACAATGAACCATGGCACCCTGTACGGCATCGGCGTCGGCCCCGGCGACCCGGAACTGCTCACCCTCAAGGCCGCGCGCCTGCTCGGCACGGTGGATTGCGTCTATGTACCGCGCTCCCACCTGAGCAAGCAGGATTTTGTTACCGCAGTGGCACTTGACCACGCCCGCTGCGGCTGCGCCGTTGAAGAGATCGATTTTTCCATGGCCAAAACGCCGCAGCAACGGCAACTGCATTGGGAAAAACACGCCACCACCATCGCCGCCCGCCTGCGACGGGGGGAGAACGTGGCATTTGTCACGTTGGGCGATGCCACGGTTTATTCCACCTGGATATATCTGGTGCGCGCCCTGCGGCAGATTATGCCCGCCGCTGCGGTGGAAACCATACCGGGGGTAAGTTCCTTCAGCCTGGCGGCGGCGCTCACCACCACCGCCCTGGGTGAAGGCGACCGGCCCCTCACCGTCATCCCCGCCGCCAGCGACCACGACGCCATCAGCGCAGCGGTAAACAGCGGCGGCGTGGTGATAATGAAAATTGGCCACCGGCTGCGCGAGGTGGTGACACTGCTGGATGATCTGCACGCCTTGGAACGCAGCGTTTTCGTCGCCCGCGCCGGACTACCCGGCCAACGGGTGGAAACCGATTTACGCCCGCTGGCCCAGGCGAGCCACAGCAGCGGCAATCTGGCGGTAATTATCGTCGCCGCACCGTAGGGGCGGGTCCCCGTGCCCGCCCGTGCAGTAACACAATGTTCGCGGATTGCGCCGTAGAGACACAGTACCAGCACACACAGGAGACCGACATGGCAAAAAACATCCTCATCTTCACCGGCAACGGCAAAGGCAAATCCACCGCCGCCTTTGGTATGACACTGCGTGCCCGCGGCCACGATCAGCGGGTGTTCATCATCCAGTTTATGAAAAAAGACAGCGCCATCGGCGAACTGGTAAGTCTGAAAAAACTGGGGGTGGAGGTGGAGCAGTGCGGGCTGGGTTTTGTTCCCCGCCCCGACAATCCCAAATACGCCGAACACCGTGCCGCCGCCCAGCGCGGTTTTGAGCGGGTGCGGCAGATTCTGTCCGCCGGGACATACGACCTGGTTATTCTCGACGAAGCCTGCGGTGCCCTGGCCCACGGTCTGCTCGACGAAGAAGCGCTGCTGCAGGCGCTTAACGACGCCAAAGAACCGGTAAACATCGTTCTCACCGGCCGCAACGCCAGTATCGGTCTGCGCCGGATAGCCGATACGGTGAGTGAAATTGTCCACGTAAAACAC
>JAMOOS010000231.1 GCA_027065245.1 Desulfuromonadaceae bacterium
GCGTCAAGTGCGGCGCCTGCCAGGCGCAGTGCGCGGTATACAAAAGCCTGAAACGGGAGGCCACGGTGGCGCGCGGCAAGGTGGCGGTGGCGGCAGCGCTGCTGGACAAGGAACTGCCTCTTAACGAACGCTTTGTGGTGGATATGTCCCAGTGCCTGCTGTGCGGTTCCTGTTACGACAAGTGCCCCAATCTGGTACCGACGGACAAGATTGTCATGGCGGCGCGGCGGGAAATTGCCGAGCGCAAGGGTTTGAGTAGCTTCGGCAAGGCGCTGACCGGCGTGATAAAACGCCCGGCGCTGATGGATGTGCTGGTAAAAGGCGGCAGTCGGATGGAAAAACTGCTGTTCAAACGCATTCCCGACCACAGCGGTCTGCGCCTGCGCTTTCCGGTGCCGTTTATCGCCCGCGAGCGCAGCCTGCCCAATTTTGCCGCCATCCCCCTGCGCCAGCGTTACCCGCAACCGCTTAGCGGCGACAGCGACAAGGAGACACTGGCGTTTTTTACCGGCTGCATGATCAACTACACCTATCCGGAAGTGGGCGAAGCGCTGATAAAAGTAGCCCGCTTTATGGGTTACCCGGTAGTTATTCCAGCGGAACAGGGCTGCTGCGGCCTACCGGCGCTGGCGGCGGGCGACGCCGCCACCGTAGACACTCTGGCCGCCGCCAACGTAGCGGCGTTTAACCGCGACAAAACAACAATTGTTACCGCCTGCGCCTCGTGTTACGCCGGTATCGGCGAAAATTATCGTCAACTCGGTGGCGACTGCGAGCAACTGAGCGAGCGGGTGGTGGATATCCTTAAATTTTTTGCCGATAACGGCCTGGTGGAAAAACTGCAGCAATTGCCGCGCCGCGAGGATAAAATCCGCGTCTGCTACCACGACCCCTGCCACCTGCGCACTGCCGGCATCACCGCCGAACCGCGCGCCATTCTCAAGGCATTACCCAACGTGGAATTTGTCGAAATGGAGGGAGCCGACCGCTGTTGTGGACTTGGCGGCACTTTTTCGGTATACCATTACGATACCAGCCGCAGTATCGGCAGCCGCAAGGCCGACGGTATCGGCGCCAGTGGCGCCAGCTATGTTGCCACTGCCTGTCCCGGCTGCATGATGCAGCTGCAGGATTCCATCAATCATGCCGAGCTGAAGGCAAAATCCATCCACGTACTGCAACTGGTGGCGCAGTGTCTGCCGTAACAGGGGTTGAATCTACCGACGTAAGGCGCGAAATATGCGAAATGTAATTCTGGCAACCATCATACTGCTGGTCAGTGCCGCGACAGCGCTGGCAATACCCAAGGGACGCACCCTCACCTTTACCGGCGCCACCGGGACAGTGCATTTTGACGGCACCCTGCACAACCGCCACGCCAAAGGGTGCCGCCAGTGCCACAACCCGGCGGTGTTTCCGCAGATGAAACAGGGCAGCGTCACCATCACCATGGCCGCCATCAACAATGGCAAACTGTGCGGTATCTGCCACAACGGCAAGGCCGCCTTCGCACCGGCGGGCAACTGCGCGCGCTGCCACCATAAATAATCACCACCGCGCCCAAAGCGGCGCCGGGGGTATTTTTTCTTAAGGAATAACGATTGTGACAGTAACTGCTTTAGGCCTGTTTTCCGGCGGACTAGACAGTATTCTGGCGGCACTGCTGCTGCGCCGCCAGGGAATTGACGTACACGGGGTATGCTTTACCAGCCCGTTTTTTGACGCCGACAACGCCCGCCAGGCGGCAAAACGCTATCAGATAGCGCTGACGGTACGCGATATCGGTGCTCGCCATCTGGAAATGCTTAAAAATCCGCGCTACGGCTACGGCAAAAACATGAACCCGTGTATCGACTGCCACGCGCTGATGTTTGCCATCGCCGGTGAGATGCTCGACGAGGGCGGCTACGATTTCCTTTTTTCCGGCGAGGTAGTAGGCCAGCGCCCCAAAAGTCAGAACAACAGTGCCCTGATGGCAGTACGCAAAGCATCGGGGCGGGCACCACAAATCCTGCGCCCGTTAAGTGCCAAACTGCTGCCGATAACGCCCATGGAAGAAGATGGCCGCGTCGACCGCGAGCAACTGCTGGCCATTCAGGGACGCTCGCGCAAGGCGCAGGAAGAGCTGGCGCGCCAGTTGGGGGTAGACTGGTATCCCTCCAGCGGCGGCGGCTGCCTGCTGACAGAAAACTCCTTTTCCGCCCGCCTGCGTGATCTGTTTGAACATCAACCCGATTGCGACTGCGCCGCAGTGGAACTGCTCAAACTGGGCCGCACCTTTCGCCTGTCGCCGATGGCCAAACTTACCCTGGGACGCAACCGCTCCGACAACGAAAAGCTCAAACAACTGGCCGACAGTTCCAACCACCTGCTGCGCTGCAACAACTTCTCCGGCCCGCTGGGAGTAGTCAGCGGCACCCCGGATAACGACGACCTGGCACTGGCAGCGGCGATAGTCGCCTCCTACGGCAAGGGCGCCAAAGAGGCTCAGGTAGAAGTACTGCTACGCCACGGCACCACAACCACCACCATCACCGTCCCCCCCGCCGAACGCAGCGCCAGCCAGAAGCTGCAACTGTAAATTACAACAAAAAAAGGGCGGCGGCGTAAAACGCCACCGCCCCGTATTCAACTCGCAGGCACACTGACCAACGTGTACTTCCGTCAGTTATTTATTCAGCACTCACGAACTCTTTTTGCGCAACCGATCCATGGCGGCCTTGAGACTTATGCGCAACCGCTCCAGCGCGTCGGCCAGTTTGCCGATTTCATCGTTTGACTTGGCGACAATTGGCTCATCTACTTTACCATCAGCCAGATCGACGGCGGCAGCGGTAAGTTCATCCAGCGGTTTCAGGGCATTGCCCACGGTGAAAATTACTGCCAAAATGGAGATAATCAAAATTCCGCCCAAGGTCATCATCAGCGACTGCTGCAGCGCCGCTTTCTGTGCTTCGGTCTTTACCAGAGAGAATCCAATGCGGAAGCCGCCCCAGTGCTTCCCTTTTACCATGATGGGCGCAGAGATATCCCACATGGTCTCGCCGGTATCACGTTTGTAGATCTGCTTGAGCACCGGCTTGGTATTCTGCGCCGCCGCCAGGCCAACGGGGTCGTTAAAAATCCGCTTGGTGCGGTTGCCAACCCGATCTCTGGCCTTGTCGCCGGTTATCGGCTGCTGGTAACGGGTGTTGTGGGTGGGCAAGTAACCGTTGCTGTCCACCGCCACGGCAAAGACCACGCTCTCATCGCGCAGAAATTCGTCTTCGATGGAGAGCAGCGCCTTGTCCAGATAGAAATCGTAGCGGGTGTGATACTTGGGTGGATCGAAACCGGGAATCTCCTCATATTGCTGGTCAAAGGCGTCTTTGACGCTGAACACGCCGTTGTCGATGGCCTCTTCGAGCAGACGACCGGTAATACTGGCTCCGAGTATAGCCTCGGTCTTGCCGCGTTCAAACAGCTGCCGTTCCAACTGTTTGCTCTGCTGATCGATAATATACCAGGCTCCCCCCGCCATAACCACCACCAGCAGCAGGTTTACCAGTACCGCAACCTTTACACTGATTTTACTGAACATAACCCCTCCACAAATGAATCCAGCTACTTGCTTTTATAGCCAACCCTAATCGCGCCCCAGTGGCGATTGTTGATATACAGCGGCACCGACAGATCGGACATCTGCTCGCCGGTATCACGGCTGTAGTGTTGCAACAGGTATTCGTTGGTATTGCGCGCTGCCGCCAGGCCGGTACGGTCGTTGAATATCCGCTTGGTACGGTTGCGCACACTGTCAACGTCGGGATTGCCGGTAAGCGGCTGAGCGTAACGAGTATTATGGGTAGATACGTAACCATTGCGATCTACGGCGATAAAAAAGACCAGCCGTTTGTCTTTTTTCAGATATTTATCGATTATCGGCCGCAGCACCTCGTCGGCAATCTTGTCGTACTGGGTGTGGTATTTTTGCGGATAGGTATTGGGGATGGGGATGTAGAAGGTATCAAACAACTGTCCGACACTGAGCTGCCCGGATGTCAGCATAAGATCAAACTGATCCTTTACCTCCTGACGACACTGCTTGGCCCATTCGAACACCTGTTTGTCGAATTTGCTTTTCAACTCGTCGGCGACAGCGGTGGAACCGAATGCACCGACACACGCCACCAACAAAAGCAAAACGATAAGTTTTCTGCTGACATTCCCGTGCATAATCGTGCCTCCTTTTACCCCGATACCGCTACCCCTGTTCGACGGTATCCTGTATTAGCGCTGCTATCTGCTGAAACAGATGGTCGTTGGTTATCCCGGCCATCTGCAATACCATCAGGTGGTACTGCCGCACCGGAAACAGGTGGATGACGTGATCCTCATCCTGATGCAGGGAAACACCGACAAGCTCTTCATTGTTCAGACCAGTGGTCAGATACATGCTGCCGTTAATCATCTGCTGCAACCAGGGTATATACCGACCGGGGTCGGGCAGATTATGGGTTAGCACCCGCCCGTTGTTGTGGGTAAGCAGATAACCGCTCACGCCCGGCAGGGCACTTAACTGTTTGATGAAATCCGCCGCACTAGCCATGATCACCCTCACGTTCTTCGATGGCAGTTCTCAGGGTGGCAATCAGGGTACAATAACGCTCATATTGATCATCATTACCGATCTCAATGGCGAGAAACTCCAGAAAGCGCTCAAACGAGTTATCACCCTGGCGCTGCCAGCGCTCCACGGCATCGTCAAAGATAATATCCGCCATGGGTCCTACCGCTTTGGCCAGCAACGCTTTAAGTTCGGGAACAAACGGTTCCACATAGGCAATATCGGCGCTTACACCTGCTGTCGGCTCGGGTGCGATCTCTGACGGCGCCGGATCGGCACTGGCTGGCTCTGCCGCCTGGACATTGGCCGCTGCCACCGGCGGCGGGGTAACTGCCGCCTTGCTGAGCAACCCCAGGGAATAGCACACCATGCGTACGTTCATGTGCGGCTCGCCCACCACCAGTACAGTCATACCGCCAACCATGCGGATAATCAGGATCACTTCGTCGTAATAGAGAATCATCTCCCGGCCTTTGGGGATTTTTTCCGCTACCCGCGTAGTGATATTGGTCAACAGCGCCCCCAGCGAAGCGAGGGACTCGACGGGGAAAAACGGCGGCAACTGATTGATCAGCAAGCGCTGGCCGGAATCATACACACAAGCGCCAAAAACCCCGGAAATCTCCTTTAATTTATCCAGCTTCTGCTCCATTGCCCGCTCCTAGAAGGGTGTTGTCTGTTCCATTTTTGTCGCAAACTGCTGCATAAACTGCTCAACGGTCTGGTCGCGCCGCAACCCCACCGCTACACAATAGGCGTCGTAGGGGAAAAACAGCTGACGCAGCCCGCTTCTTTCGTTCACCAGCATGTACTTTAAACTGCCGCCGTTAAATACCTGCGCCATCTGCTCCGCCTCTTCGCGCAGCCGCCGTGGCCGCAGGGCATTACGCTCCTGTTTGCGCTTGCTGAAAAAGAAGCGCAGATTATCCTGGCGATCAAACAGACTGTATTCGGTAACACCGGGAAAATGGTTGAGCAGCGATATTATCCGCTTTTCCATGGCTGTAACCGGCTGCGCTTCATTATTACCGTCGCTGCCCCTTTCTTCGGTCACCACCGGCGGCAGCTGCTCCTCGTCTTTGAGGCGCAACGCTTCCATGATGAGGGACATGAACGGCTCGTTGATCTCCTGAGTTACCGCCGGATCACAGCCAAGCAGCTCGATACTGACATTTTCCCAACTGAGAATATGGTACGCGGCATCCAGTCCGCGCAGAGTACCGGCACGGGCAGCGATAATCTCTCCGGCGCGGATATACAGTTCGCCAGCGTACATGGCACTGGTAACGGTGAGAATGCAGTGCTTCTTTTCGATGTTCATCAGTTGCAGCACCGATGGCAGGCTCAACCCCTTGAGTTGACCGGTAGCACTGTTGGTGACCTGACTGTGGATGTTTTCCGCCACTTTTTCCACATCGATGGGTTTTTCAAAACGGCGGGCGATACGCAATGCCCCCAGGCGCAACTCAAATTCCGCCGACAACTCCGGTGTAAGCACATCTATGGGCAATGTGGGAAAATGCCGGTTGATAACCTCCAGCAACTCAAAACAGCATTCCTCGGTACCTTCGATATCGGTTACCACCAGGTCGATGGCCAACTGCTGCAAAGCGCGATTGACGTAATTGCGCTCATTGGCGACGATCACTTCCATATCGCTGTAGTGCTGCAAAGTATGGAGCAGCTCACGCACCAGAATATCATCCTTATCCAACAGAAGGATTTTCTTCATGCCGCCGTCTCGCCAGCGATTATAACGTCATTATAAAACACGGTTAAAACTTGTCCTGTTCAAGCTCATCATCTCGATGTTACGGTCTCTATTACCGACATTTTCTCACTATCATTTTTTAGTTGAATTTTCACTCTACAGCGATTTAGAACTCTAGTCAATTGATGATTTTAAACTAAAACGCGGTTCTAGCTGAATCAGTGAGCCCCCATCGGCACAATGCCGTTTCCTCCGCGAGACCATTTTCGCAGGGGAATTTACTGTTAAAGTCGTCTGCCCGCGCCGTTTTGCGCCGCCGTGCAAAAATTTGAAGGGATTGAGCAGCACCAGCGCCGTTAACAGGTAGACTTTTGCCGCACTTTTACATAAGCTGAGCGCCGTTATGGCTGATGAAAATAAAGCGGATAAATTGAGCACCTTGGGCGAGTTTGCCTTTATCGACACCATCAGCGCCCGCCTTGACGGCAGCGCCGACGTGCTGCTGGGTATCGGCGACGACTGCGCCGCCACCACCATTCCCGCCGGGGAGGTGCTGCTTACCAGCAAAGATCTGCTCATTGAAGATGTCCATTTCAAACGGCAATGGTGCAGCATGAGCGAGCTGGGGCACAAAAGCGCGGCGGTTAACTTGAGCGATATCGCCGCCATGGGCGGCAAGCCGCGCCACTGTTTTCTTGGTCTGGGGCTGCCACCGCAGTGCCGCGTGGATGAGGTAGATGCGTTTATCGCCGCGTTTATCGCCACCATGAGCGCCGCCGGTTGTCAACTGGCCGGCGGCGATACCTGCGCCAGCCGCGCCGGACTGCTGATTTCGGTAACGGTGCACGGCAGCGGCGTGGCCAGCCGCCTGTGTCGCCGCGACGGTGCTGCCGTCGGCGACGATATATACGTTTCCGGCACCATCGGCGACAGTGCCGTGGCGCTGTATCTACTGCAACACGAACAGGCCGTGCCGCCGCACCTGCTGCGTCGCCACCACCGTCCCGAAGCGCGGCTGGCACTGGGGGCGCAGTTGGCAGGCGTTGCCAGTGCCATGATAGATGTTTCCGACGGCCTGTGCGCCGATTTGGGGCATATCCTGCGCCGGTCGCGGTTGGGAGCAGAGATAGACAGCAGCCTGGTACCGCTGTCGCAACCGCTGCGCGCCTGGCTGGAGCAACACCCCGAACAACGGCAGTTGGCGCTGAACGGCGGCGAGGACTACGAACTGCTGTTTACCGCAGCGCCCGCCGCCCGCGCGGCGGTACAACAGGCGGCGGCGACGGCGCACACGCCCATAAGCCGGATTGGCACCACCACCGCCACACCCGGCCTGACCATACTTACTGCCGCTGGCGTCAGCCGCCGGGACAACCCTACCGGGTTCAACCACTTTGCCCGTTGACAGGAAAGGATATATACCGATTATGCGTAATCTTCTGCTACTGACAGCCGCCCTGCTGCTACCGCTACCGCTGCACGCCGCCGCTGATCAAGCACCGCAACTGCTGCTCAAGCGGGTACAGAGTTTTTTCATCGCCGCCAACCCGCATCAGCGCATCAACGATATCAGCGGCAAGTTTCGCCAGCAGGCACGCATCGCCAGCCTCAACCGCAGCCGCACAGGCCACGGTACCATGCAGATTATGTTTCAACGCCAAAACGGCGCGGAGCAGACACTGTTTTGCTGGAATTATCTCAAACCAAGCCGCCAGCAGGTAATCTGCGACGGCGAAACCCTGTGGGTATACATGCCGGAAAATAATCAGGTTATGGTGTCGGCGGTAACCGATAAAAGCTACTACAAGGAGGATCCGCTGCTGTTTTTGCGCAACCTCAGCCATCTGGACAAACATTTCAGCGTGGAGTGGGCCGCCAAGCGGCGCGACCAGCACGGCAACTATGTACTGGCTCTCACCCCGCTCAAGGCGTCGGTGTATATCAAAACCCTGGAACTGGCGGTTCCGGCGTGGATAAATAATCGCTCGGCGCGGCTGCGTTTTCCCATCGCCGCCGCCACTATTATCGATCCCACCGATAACGTGACCAGCATAGAATTCAGCGATATCCGCATCAACAGCGGCCTTACGCCGCAACAGTTCAAATTTGACGTTCCCGCCGGTGTGGCGGTGGTACACCCCGCTGATTTGCGTCGGCAATAAAATTTTATTCTGTAGAGGAGGACAATTATGCCCAGTTTCGACATTGTTTCCAAAATCGATATGCAGGAAGTAGA
>JAMOOS010000232.1 GCA_027065245.1 Desulfuromonadaceae bacterium
GCTCAAGTAGGGGGGCAAGATGCTGGCACTGGTTTCGTACGATATTGTCGACAATAAAACCCGTACCCGTTTGCATAAATTCCTCAAGGAGTTTGGTCTCAATACGCAGAAGTCGGTTTTTGAGTGTGAAATTGATCATCTGGCATTGCGCCGGATTGAGGAATATGCTGCGGTCAATCTCGATTCCGGTAGGGATAGCCTGGTGATTTTTACCCTGTGCAAGCGTTGTCAGCGGTCGGTGGCTGTTTCCGGCTTGGGGATAAAACTGCTTACCACTGAGTATCTGGTGTTGTAGCGATGATGGAAGTTGTTGTGGCGTACGATATCGCCAACGTCAGGAGGTTGAATAAGGTGGCTAAAATCCTGCTTGATTACGGGTTCAGGATCCAAAAATCCATTTTTTATATCCGGGTCAGTGAGCATCGCCTGCGTGAGTTACGCCGCCGGATTGAGGCGGTTATCGATCCGGCTGTGGACGGGGTAAAGTATTTTCCTTTGTGCCGTCGCTGTGCCGATCCTGCGTTTGCTCTGGGTGCCGCAATGCCGACAGCACAGGATGATGATTATGTGGTTATTTGATTTTTGTCACTGAAAGTGATTGGTCGAATTTGCTGATGGAGTGTGGTGATGAAAGTGATGGTTATATCGGTAGGTGGTTCGCCGGAGCCGGTGATTTACAGCCTTAACCGGCAGCAGCCCGATTATGTTATTTATTTTACCTCGCGTGGTACCCGGGCACTGGTGAGGGAACAGGTTGAGCCGCAGTTGCAGTTTGATATTTGTGACAGTGAACGGCTGGTGGCGCCCGATGAGCAGAACCTGCTCGAATGTGTCGGCTACCTGCTGGCTGAGGTGCCGCGTTGCCTGGATTTGTGGGATATATCCGCTGATGATCTGGTGTGCGATTTTACCGGGGGTACCAAGGTGATGTCGGCGGCGCTGGTGCTGGCGTTGTCGAGCCTGGCCACCGGGTTTAGTTATATAGGTGGCAGTGTGCGCAACAAGGATGGGCTGGGGGTGGTGACCGGTGGCAACGAACAGGTGCTGCGGGTGGATAATCCCTGGGATGTGCTGGCGGTGCAGACTATGCGTGAGATGGAGTTGATGTTTAATCGCTGCCGTTTTCAGGTGGTGGCGGAGATTGCCGCCGCTGCCAAAAAACGCAGTGAGAAACACGCGGCATTTTTTACGTTCTGGAAAAATATCGCCGACGCTTTTACCGCTTGGGACAATATCCAGTACGGGCGGGCGCATAAAATATTTGGCCAGGCGGTGGGGCAGACGCGGGCGTTGCTGGCGTTGTCGAAAAATAGCCGTTTTAACGAATTTGCCCGCCAGCTTGAGGAGTGTTCGCGGCGCCTGGATATTGTTTACCGCCAAAGCGAGTTTTTAACCGGTCATGTCGCTTCGGTGGACGATCCCCTGTGTGGTGAATTGCTGACCGATATTGTTGCTAACGCGGTGCGACGCGCCGAGGTGGAGCACAAATACGACGATGCCGTGGCGCGGTTGTACAGCGCCATCGAAAAAAAGGCTAAAATCACCCTTAAACAAAAATATGCCATAGATAATTCCCACGTTGTAG
>JAMOOS010000233.1 GCA_027065245.1 Desulfuromonadaceae bacterium
GATCCAGCACCGCCAACGCCAGCGCCCCACCCTCAGCCGGATCGGTACCGGTTCCCGCCTCGTCGAGCAATACCAGCGAATCGCCATCGGCCCAGCGCAAAATCTTGCGGATACGCGCCAGATGGCCGGAAAAAGTGGACAGGTTCTCCTCGATGCTCTGCTCGTCGCCGATGTCGGCAAATATCTTTTTAAACAGGTACACCCGGCTGCCCGACGCACACGGAATCGGCACCCCGGCCGACACCATGAGAAACAGCAACCCTACCGTCTTCAGCGCCACCGTTTTGCCACCGGTATTGGGACCGCTGATAATAAGAGTGTCGTGCTTTTTCCCCAGACGCAGATCCACCGGCACCGCCGCCTGCTCCCGTCTGCTGCCGTCACTGTTGAGCAGCAACAGCGGATGCCGCGCCTGCACCAGCTCCAGTTGGCGCTTATCGGTAAGCTGCGGCGCACAACCGCCGGTAAGACGGGCAAAGCGCGCCACGGCAGAGTACATATCCAGCCGCGCCAGCAACTTTTGATTGGCAGCCAAAGCATCACGCTGCGCCCCCACCTGCGCCGCCAGTTGCAACAGAATACGCTCAATCTCCCGCTGCTGCTCACGCACCACCGCCTGCAATTCGTTGTTATGCTCCAGCACCTGTTCCGGCTCGACAAACAGCGTCTGTCCACTGGAAGACTCGTCGTGCACCAATCCCTTGACACTGCCGCGATGATCGGCACGCACCGGCACCACATAACGGCCATTGCGCTCGGTGACGATATCGTCTTGGAACACTCCGTCCAGCGCCGCGCTGGTCAGCATCCGCTCCAGAGCACGGCGGATACGCACGCGCAGGGTCTTCTCCTGGCTGCGCAAATCAGCCAGCTGCCACGACGCGTTATCGTTTATCTCTCCCCCCGGCGCGATACAGTGGCGGATATGGTCGCGCAGCTGCGGCAATAACTGCAACTGCTCCACCAGCCGCGCCAGCCGGGGCGACAATTCCTCGCTACCGAACCAGCTGCGGCAATCACGCGCCGCGTCCAGACTGTCGGCCACCTGCAGCAACGCCGCCGCCGACAACCACGCCCCGGCCACCGCCGCCTGCTCCAGAATGTCGCCAAGCTCACAGCTACCCCCCAGCGGCGGCGCGCCTTTCTCCTCCAGCAACGTCTGCGCTTCGCCGACATATTCCAGCACGGCGGCAACTTCACGGCGCTGGCGCAACGGTCGCAGCGCGGCGGTCAACTCCCGCCCCGGCGCTGTAACGGTAAAGCGGCACAACAGCTCAACAACCTTGGTGAACTCCAGCACCTGCAAGGTCTGTTCAAGCATATCAGGCAGTTACCATCCGTTTACGCCATCTTGTTGAGCAAATCCACGCTGTGCTTCACCAGCGCCCCGCCCAACTGCACAAACGGCGGTCGTAATTGCGACTGCTTGAACAGCGGCCTGGCCATATCGGGCAAACGCGCGTTAGACAGGCCATACAGCACCAGCGCCAGCACCAGCGTTCCCTGCAACAGACTGAACAACGCCCCGATAACACGGTTGAGCCCACCCAGAAACACCAGTTTGATAAAGCGGGACAGCACGATGCCGATAACCGAAAACAGCACCATGGTAAGGGAAAACAGCAGGATAAGCACTATCACCACACATATCTGCTGCGGCAGCGGCGTAACAGCCGCCAGCTTGCCGGCAATCGGCAGATAGAAACGAAACGCCACCACCGCCGCTGCCACCAGTCCCAACAATGAGCACACCTCCTTAACCAGACCGCGCACAGCCCCCTTGGCGGCAAATAGAGCCAGCATCACCAATATTCCGATATCCAGTGCGTTCATCGTTGTTCCCCGTTAGGTAGAGTAAATTACGCCGACAGACAGCTTTTAACCATTTCGCTCACCACCCGGCCATCGGCGCGGCCGGTGGTTTGCGCGGTAACCTTTTTCATCACCTTGCCCATATCCTTCATGGATGTCGCGCCCAGCTCGGCAATGGTATCTTCCACCAATTGACGCAATTCCTGCTCACTGAGCTGCTGCGGCAGAAACTCCTGCAATACGGTAATTTCAAATTCCTCTTTTTCCGCTAGGTCAATCCGCTCGTTATCTCGATACATCTGCGCCGATTCGCGCCGCTGTTTTACCAGCGTAGCCATCACCGCAATCACTCCGGCATCGTCAAGGGTGGTTTTTTTGTCTATTTCGCTGTTTTTTATCGCCGAACGCACCATGCGTATTACACTCAGGCGCGCGGCATCCTTGGCTTTCATGGCTGTTTTCATCGCCTCGGTAAGGCGTTGTTTGATGTCCATTGACTGTTCTCCTGTCTCCTATGCAAAATACCCCGGACGCCATCCGTCAAATGGGTAAGTTCGGGCCGGGCCGACGCCTAAAATCATCACCATTAGGACCGGCACCATCCATGTAGCGGGTGTCTGTCGCCCGGACGGCGACAGTCAAGCTCCCATGGACGGGTTTACGCGGCCCGCGAAATGGATGGGGCCGGGCCGATGCCTAGCCAATCACCTCCAGGACCGGCGCCATCCATGCAGCGGGTGTCTGTCGCCCGGACGGCGACAGTCAAGCTCCCATGGATGGGTTTACGCGGCCCGCGAAATGGATGGGGCCGGGCCGATGCCTAGCCAATCACCAGCACCTGTATTTACTGTTTGCGCGACTGTTTTTCCTCTATCCCCGACATGCCGAAACGACGCCGCAGTTCAGCGTAAATCCGCTCCGGCGGCAAATCGTAGTAGCCAAGCAACACCAGCGTATGAAAAAACAGGTCAGCCACCTCGTAAACCACCTCGTCGCGGTCGCCCCCCTTGCCAGCCACGGCGGTTTCAGTGGCCTCCTCGCCGATTTTACTCAGAATCTTGTCCAGCCCCTTGGTAAACAGCGAGTGAACATACGACTTTTCACTCGGATTGCGGCGCCGATCCTGAATAACGTGATACACGGCATCGAGAATATCCTGCTGAGCGTAAGCTGCGGCAGTAGCGCCGTCCACCTCGCCATCGCAGCGCAACTCGTCGCCATCAGCCACGGTAAAAAAACACGAACGTCGCCCGGTATGACAGGCCGCGCCACGCTGCTCCACCTTGATCAGCAGGGTATCACCATCGCAATCGTAACGAATCTCGCGCACCTGCTGAGTATTACCTGACGATTCCCCCTTCATCCACTGTTTGCCGCGCGAGCGACTGTAATAATGCACCTTGCCGGTACGCAGGGTGTTCTCCAGCGCCGTGGCGTTCATATATGCCAGCATCAGCACCTCGCCATTGGCGGCATCCTGGGTAATACAGGGGATCAAGCCATCTTTATCGAATTTAAGTTGCTCCAGCAGACTCATCATTGCTCCGTATCAAACGCTATAACCGCACCGGTACGCCGTGCTCACGCAGGTAGCGCTTGCACTCACCGATGGTATACTCACGAAAATGAAAAATACTCGCCGCCAGGGCGGCACTGGCGCCGCCGACGGTAAGACCATCCTTGATATGCTCCAGATTGCCCACGCCGCCGGAGGCAATTACCGGGATGGTCACCGCATCGCTTACAGCGCGGGTAAGCGCCAAATCGTAACCGTCCTTGGCGCCATCACAGTCCATGGAGGTAAGCAGAATCTCCCCGGCACCGTAATTTTGCATCCTGACCGCCCACTCCACCACATCGATACCGGTGGCGTTGCGACCGCCATGGGTGTACACATCCCAGCGTTGCGGCGCACTGTCGGGCACCCGGCGGGCATCGATGGCCACCACGATACACTGACTGCCAAAACGCTGCGCCGCCTCGCGGACAAACTCCGGTCGATGCACAGCGGCAGTGTTGATACTTACCTTATCGGCACCAGCGTTGAGAAGATTACGGATATCGGCAACCTCACGCACCCCACCACCTACGGTAAGGGGCATGAACACCTGCTCAGCGGTGCGCCGCACCACATCGAGAATAATGCCGCGCTCATCGCTGGAAGCGGTAATATCGAGAAACGTCAGTTCGTCGGCGCCCTGGGCGTCATAGGCGATGGCGGCCTCCACCGGATCACCGGCGTCGACCAGATCGACAAACTGCACCCCCTTGACCACCCGCCCCCCTTTGACATCGAGACAGGGGATAATCCGCCGTGTCAGCATCGCTAACACCCCTTTCTGGTCAGCGCCACCGCCTCGGCCAAATCGAGAGCGCCACTGTAGATGGCCTTGCCGGTGATAACGCCGCATACGCCGCTGTCCTCGATGGCCAGCAGATTGCGGATATCGTCCAGGCTGGAAACTCCGCCGGACGCAATTACCGGAATGGCGATGGCCTCGGCCAGAGCACGGGTTTCGGCAATGTTGGGTCCAGCCATCATGCCGTCGCGGGCGATATCGGTATAAATGATGGCGGCCACGCCGCAATCCTCCAGTTCCAGCGCCAAATCGATGGCACGCTTCTGGGTAACATCGGCCCAACCGCGCACCGCTACCATGCCGTTACTGGCGTCGATCCCCACCACAATCTGACCGGGAAACGCCTTGCACGCCTCAGCGACAAAAGCCGGATTTTCCTTGGCCACGGTACCTAGGATCACCCGCCCCACCCCCATGCCAAGGTAGGCCTCGATGGTAGCCATGTCGCGGATACCGCCGCCAAGCTCGGTGGGAATATCCAGCGCCGCCACAATCGCCTCGATGGCGGCGCGATTTTTCGGTTCGCCGGCAAAAGCGCCGTCGAGATCGACAATGTGCAGCAGCTCACCGCCCTGCTGCTGCCAGATGAGCGCCTGCGCCGCCGGATCGTCGGAATAGACGGTATCACGCTCCATCAGCCCCTGCTCCAGACGCACACAGGCACCGTTTTTAAGATCTATAGCCGGAATTACAATCATTTTTTACAGCTCTCCAAAATTCTTCAGCATGGTCAACCCCACCTTCTGGCTTTTTTCAGGATGGAACTGGGTCGCCATCACGTTATCCTTAACCACCGCGCAGCAGAACTCGCCGCCGTAATCACAGCGTGCCGCCACCACCGCCGTGTCATCCGGCACCACATGGTAAGAGTGGACAAAATAGACGTAACTGTCCTGCTCCACCCCGGCAAACAGTGGCGCGTCATTGTGACGGATGCTGTTCCAGCCCATGTGCGGCACCTTGAGCTGCTCTCCCGCCGCGTTGCGCATGTCAGCAGGGAAACGCACCACCCGGCCGGAAATAATATCCAGTCCGGCGTGACTGCCAAACTCCTCGCTCACACTCATCAACAGTTGCAAACCCAGGCAGATGCCGAGAAACGGCCTGCCAGCGGCAACCACGGCGGCAACAGGCTCGATAAAGCCGCCGCTGCGCAGGTTATCCATACAATCACGAAACGCCCCCACGCCGGGCAGTACCAGCCGGTTGGCGCGCGCCACCACGGCGGGATCGGCGCTGACCTCGGCGCTGCAACCGACCTTTTCAAAGCCTTTCTGCACACTGCGCAGATTGCCCATGCCGTAATCGATAATGGTAACGTCACTCATGTTTTCTATTCCAGTTTTCCCTTGGTGGACATCACCCCGGCAACCCGCGCGTCAACAGCGGTGGCTTCATCCAGAGCGCGGCCAAACCCCTTGAACAGCGCCTCAATAATATGGTGGCTGTTGCTGCCGTAGGCAAGATTCACATGCAGATTCACCCCGGCATGGTTACAGAAGGCGGTAAAAAACTCCTCCACCAGCTCGGTATCGAAATTTCCCACCTTGGCGGTAGGAATAGCCACGTTGTAGACCAGATGGGGCCGACCGGAAAAATCGAGCACCACTTCGGCCAGAGCCTCGTGCATAGGCATGGTGCAGCGACCGTAACGGCGCAGCCCCTGTTTATCGCCCAGCGCCTGTTTAAACGCCTCCCCCAGGCAGATGCCGACATCCTCCACCGTGTGGTGGTCGTCGATTTCAACATCGCCGCTGGCACTGATGGAAAGATTAAAAAATCCGTGCTTTTTCAATAGAATAAGCATGTGATCCATAAACGGCACCGCAGTGGATATCTCCCCCGTGCCGTCGCCGTCGATCTCCAGGCTCAGTTCAATGCTGGTTTCGGCGGTGGTGCGTTTTATGGTAGCGCTGCGTGACATAGTTTATCCCCCTCCATCATGATTGACGGTCGTTATCATCCAGGCGCACACTCACCGAACGGGCGTGGGCATGCAGCCCCTCCAGCCCGGCCAGCCGTACCGCCTGCGGGCCAAGACGGCGCAAACCGGCGGCAGTGCAACAGATAAGGCTCGACTTTTTGACAAAATCGTCCCAACCCAACGGCGAGAAAAAGCGCGCCGTGCCGCCGGTGGGCAGGGTGTGGTTCGGCCCGGCCAAATAGTCGCCCAGGGCCTCCGGCGTGTGGTGTCCCATAAAAATCGCCCCGGCGTTACGCACCTGCGGCAACAGGGCAAAAGGATCCGCCACCGCCAGCTCCAGATGCTCGGTGGCAATGCGGTTACACAGCTCAAGCGCCTGCTCGATCCGCTCCACTACAATAACTGCGGCGTAGTTATCCACCGCGCTGCGCGCGATACTCTGGCGCGGCAATTTCTGCAACTGCAGTTCCACTTCGGTCTGTACCGCCGCCGCCATGGCGGCGCTGGTGGTGAGCAGTACCGCCGAGGCCAGCTCGTCGTGCTCAGCCTGAGAGAGCAGGTCGGCGGCCAGGTGGCGGGCATCGCCACTGCCATCGTTGACGATAAGAATCTCGCTCGGCCCGGCAATCATGTCGATATCCACCTGCCCGAACACCATCTTTTTGGCGGTGGCCACGTAGATGTTGCCCGGCCCGGTAATTTTATCCACCCGCGGCAGTGTGGCCGTGCCGTAGGCCAGAGCGGCAATGGCCTGCGCGCCGCCGATGCGGAACACCCGATCGACACCGGCAATATGCGCCGCCGCCAGCACATGTGGATTGGCCTCGCCGTCGGGCATGGGGACCACCATCACCACCTCCTCCACACCGGCCACCCGGGCGGGAATGGCGTTCATCAGTACCGAAGATGGATAGGCGGCCTTGCCGCCGGGAACATAGATACCCACGCGGCGCAGGGGGCGTACCAGCTGGCCGAGCATGATATCGTCCTCAGCGGTGGAAAGCCAGGTCTCCTGCTTCTGGCGGCGATGGTAGGCGGCAATACGCTCCGCAGCCAGTTCCAGCGCGGCCAGATCATCGTCATCTACAGCAGCCATGGCGGCATCAATCTCGCTCCGACTCACCTCAAAACCGGCACTGTTCAGATCGACACGGTCGAAACGGGCGGTGTACTCCGCCACCGCCGCGTCGCCACGGGCGCACACAGCGGCGATAATCTCCGCCACAGCGGCGTCCACCCCTTCGGGCGTATGTTCGGCACGGTTCTCAATACGCTCAAAGGCGGCGGTGAACTCAGCATCTCCATAACGCAGAATTTTTATCATAACGCCCCCTATTGGGATATTTTCGGAGTGGAGCCGATCACCTGTTCCAGATCGGCGATAATTTTACTGATGCGCTGGTGCCTGGTTTTCAGGCTGGCGCGGTTGACAATAAGGCGGGTGGTGATTTCTGCGATGGTTTCCACCTCCACCATACCGTTATCGCGCAACGTGGCGCCGGTGGACACCAGATCGACAATCCGCTCCGACAACCCCACCAGCGGCGCCAGTTCAATGGAACCGTACAGTTTGATCAGCTCCACCTGAATCCCCTTGGCGGCAAAATAGCGCTCGGTGACATTGGGATATTTGGTGGCCACGCGGATATTGGACCAGCTGGCCGGATCGTCGCGCTCGTTCAGCTCTTTCGGCTCCGCCACCACCAGACGGCAGTAGCCAAAGTTGAGATCGAGCGGCTCGTACAGATCCTTGTTCTGCTCCAGCAGGGTATCTTTGCCCACCACGCCGATATCGGCACAGCCGTATTCCACATAAGTAGGAACGTCAGTGGCGCGCACCGCCATAAAACGGAACTTGTCCTGGCGGTTTTCAAACACCAGCTTGCGGTTTTTTTCCGCCATTTCCGGACAGGTGATGCCGATTTTGGCGAACAGTTCCATGGAATCCTGCATAATCCGCCCCTTGGGCAGGGCGAAGGTGATGTAATCACTCATAGCGCAAATCCTTTATTTCATTGGCGTCTACGCCGGTAAACGCTCGATGTCGGCGCCCAGGGCGCGTAATTTTTCCTCCAGCCGCTCGTAGCCGCGGTCGAGATGGTAGATGCGCGCCACCTCGGTGGTGTTGCTGGCGGTCAGCCCGGCCAGCACCAGCGAAGCACTGGCACGCAGATCGGTAGCCATTACCGGCGCACCGCACAGACTGTCCACGCCGGTAACCAGCGCCTGTTTGCCGTCGATGCGGATATCGGCTCCCAGCCGCTGCAATTCGCACACATGCATAAAACGATTTTCAAAGACATTTTCGGCAATCACACTGCTGCCGTTGGCGCGGGTGAGCAGCGCCATAAACTGTGCCTGCATATCGGTGGGGAA
>JAMOOS010000234.1 GCA_027065245.1 Desulfuromonadaceae bacterium
TTGCTTGATCACTACAACTGTCATGATGAAGACGGAGTACTTCTCTAATTTTTCGCATGGATAACCTCTTGTTTGCCAATGGTGTACCTCCTGGAAAATTAAGTTTCCATATTTGTACACCAGATTATCCAGCGTCACATTTGATTCCGAACCAAACTGGTCCATCGATTCCGCTGTTCAGGAAAAAGCGGCCCACTTTGCAGCGGAATCGGTGGCCGGTTTACTCCGGAATACGCACCAAAGCCATACCGGACTGGGAAGTATAGAATTCCTGTTTAGACTGTTCGAGCTGGAAGCGGGGAAATGTCACAACAAAAAACTCCTTGGATGAATTTCAAAGCGCTTCTATAATAACAGAAAAACAGAATAAAATCAGCTGATTGTCAAAGAACGAGTAGGTTTTTATGTTTGTGGGCTCACTGATTCAGGGAAATTATAGTTTCAATTGTTCCAGGCTTATTATCCATTTTCGGAATGCTAAAAAGCGATGTATTATCATATAATTTTATTTTATTTTTAAATACACATTATTGCTTAGTATCTATTATGTTTGGAACTATTAGTTTTTACTGGTCCTTTGTTTACTTTAAAGAAAAGTAAACAATAAGATGGCTAACAAATCAGTGCACCAGACCGCCTTTCCGCTGCGCCCTTTGGGCTTGCGTCTTGTCGGCTGATGACTTTGGTCGTTGGTCTGAAAAAATCCTTGTCGATTAAATTTTTTATGTATATACTTTGGATATACATTAGGAGGTAATCATATGCTTGCAAAAATTCAAAAATGGGGGAATAGTCAAGGACTTCGCATCACAAAGGCATTGCTTTCAGATGCGCAGATAAATGTAGGCGATGAAGTCAATATTTTTGTAAAAGATGGCGCCTTAATCATCATCCCGGCCCAAAGAGTCCGCAAGAAATATAATCTCAAGGATCTTGTTGCGAAAATTCCCAAAGGACACCAAACCAAAGAAACCGATTGGGGAGAACCAGTCGGAAAAGAGGTCTGGTAAATGTCAGTTTATATTCCCAAGCAGGGAGACATAATCGCAATTACATTTGATCCACAAGCTGGGCATGAGCAAAGAGGACGCCGACCAGCATTGGTTGTTAGCAAGGATCTATTCAATAGGAGCACAGGTTTAGCTATTGTGTGCCCAATTACAAATACTGACCGTGACTTTCCCTTTCACGTACCAATACCAGAGGCAAGCAAGTTGACCGGTTTCGTCATGGTTGAGCAAGTAAAATCAGTTGATTTTCGAGCTCGCCGTGTTAAACGTATCGAGCTGCGGAACGACGAATTGTTGTCTGAAGTACTTTCAATATTAGATGCTTGTATGTATGAATAGGCGCCAATTGGGGGGCATGTAATTATGCTTTTCCTAAAAAAGTAATTCGAAGGGGATGTTCTTGCAGTAATATATATTGTCAACGTTTGTGCATGACGAGAACCGGGCGTATTGCCATACGCCCCTACATATTCATTTCATTTGGATGCCATCGTTTGCGCGAGCAGGGAATGTCTATTGAATATCTGGCTGATTATCTCTGATGTGGTCACCGTTGTTTGCTGCCGCCGTTCTGCCTCCTGACGCTTGACAAATCAACAAGCAATTGTACAATTGTCAAAAATGTGTACTCTGGAGGTAGGCATGGATGTTGTGATTGATACATCAGCATTGATTGCGGTTATTGTTGGTGAACCTGAACGTAATAAAATTGTTGAACTTACAGCTGGAAATACACTTATTGGTCCTGGTTCTATTCCATGGGAAATTGGCAATGCCTTCTCGGCTATGTTTAAACAGAGCAGGTTGACACTTGATGAAGCCCGTAAGGGACTTGTGATTTTCGAGAGTATTCCCCTTCGGTATATTAACCCAGACGTTGTTAATGCTTTGAAAATTTCCAAACAAGTCAACATGTATGCATACGATGCCTATTTCTTGGATTGTGCTATTAGACATAAAGCACCGCTATTAACATTGGATCGAAAGCTGAAGAAAGCTGCTCAAAATATCAAAGTCGAAATCATAGAGGTCTAAAATGCAAGTTTATACATATTCAGAAGCCAGACAAAAGCTTGCTATGGTTCTTAAGCAGGCTGAAGATACTGGAAAGGTATTAATTCGAAGAAAAGACGGAAGAGTTTTCTCATTGGTCCCGGAAAAAAATGCTTCTTCACCTTTAGATGTCCCATCAATTAAAGCGGATGTTACGACGCAAGAAATGGTGGATATCGTTCGAGACGGAAGAAAGAGGTAGAAACAGTCAGTGCCCCCCCCTGTGTCAGGCGCCCAATGGGGGGATGTTCTTGCATTAATGCATATTGCCAACGTTTGTATATGACGGGAACCGGGCGTATGGCAATACGCCCAGACCAACGGGAACATTTTTTTATGCTTTAAGCGCTGATAGCTGGATTTGCCATTACCATAAAACCAGGGCCGCCACGGTTGTTTGGCGTGGCGGCCCTGGTTTGTTGTGTTGCAGAGTGTTACGTTTATGCTGCCGTTAAACGATGGCTTTCATGCCGTCCATGGCGGCGCGCAGCTCCTGGCCGATGATTTCCACGTAATGGCTGCGGATCTCCTCGTTCACTTTTACCAGGGTGCTGTTGTCCACGGCGTTGTCGGTTACGTCAAGGGTGCTGCCGATAACATCATTGCGCAGCCCGGTTACATAATCGCTGAGCAGGGGAACGCAGGCGTGGGAGAACAGGTAGCAGCCGTACTCGGCGGTGTCTGAGATAACCCGGTTCATCTCATACAGCTTTTTGCGGGCAATGGTGTTGGCGATGAGCGGTGTTTCATGCAGGGACTCGTAGTAAGCCGACTCCGGCTCAATGCCTACTTCTACCATGCAGTCGAAAGCCAATTCCACCCCGGCCTTGACCATGGCCACCATGAGAATGCCTTTGTCAAAGTATTCCTGTTCGCTGATGTTACCGGCGGCGTCGGTCTGTTCAAAGGCAGTTTTGCCGGTTTCTTCGCGCCAGGTGAGCAGTTTTACGTCGTCGTTGGCCCAGTCTTCCATCATGGTGGAGGAGAACTGGCCGGTGATGATGTCGTCCATGTGCTTGCGGAACAGCGGCAGCATCAGCTCTTTTAGTTCCTCGGCGATTTTGAACGCCTCCAGCTTGGCGGGATTGCTCAGGCGATCCATCATGTTGGTGATGCCGCCGTGCTTGAGCGCCTCGGTAACGGTCTCCCAGCCGTATTGCAGCAGTTTTACCGCGTAGGGAGCGTCGATGCCGTTGGCGACCATCTTGTCAAAGCATAGAATGGTACCGGCCTGCAGCATGCCGCACAGAATGGTTTGCTCGCCCATCAGGTCGGATTTTACCTCGGCGACAAAGGATGATTCCAGGACACCGGCGCGATGACCGCCCTGGGCGAAGCACAACGCCTTGGCAATCTCCAGACCGTCACCATTGGGATCGTTTTCCTTGTGGACGGCGATGAGGGTGGGTACGCCGAAGCCGCGCTCGTACTCGGCGCGAACCTCGGTGCCGGGGCATTTGGGCGCTACCATGATAACTGTCAGATCCTTGCGGATTTCGGTACCTTCCTCGACAATGTTGAAGCCGTGAGCGTAGGAAAACGTCGCTCCCTGCTTCATCAGCGGTACCACATTTTTAACTACATCGCTGTGTTGCTTGTCTGGTGCCAGATTCATGACGATATCGGCGTCAGGCAGCAGATCTGCATAGGTGCCGACAGTAAAACCGTTGGAGGTGGCGTTTATATACGACTGGCGTTTTTCGTCGATGGCCTGCTGGCGCAGGGCATAGGCGACGTCGAGGCCGCTGTCGCGCATATTCAAACCCTGATTCAACCCCTGAGCGCCGCAGCCGATGATGACAATTTTCTTGCCTTTGGCGTATTCACAACCGTTGGCGAATTCGTCGCGATCCATAAAGCGGCAGGTGCCAAGCTCGTCCAGCTTGCGCCGGAACGGCAGGCCGTTAAAATAGTTCTGTGCCATTGTGTAGTTCTCCTGATTCTTGGTAGTGTGTGAGTGCTTCCATTGAAGAAAACCGGGTAACATATTTGAACAAACATTGATCAGATATACTAGCTTATTTGTTTTTTGACGTAAAATGATTTATTGCTGTGCCCTTCGGGGTGGCTGTTTTGTGACTATAGTGTTAGTGGTGGTTAACTGGCTTGGTGACGGTAGCTAATCTCATTTTTCTCGGCGTTAAAGGCAGATTTCCGGGTTTGTGCAGGTGGTTGGCTGATAGTAGAAACTATGGGCTACGTTATGCGCTGCGAGTGGCGGTCATAGTAGCATATTCCGGTGATTGTGTTACGCTGGCGCGACAGAAAAATTTATCGATTCACCAGTAAAGGAGTTATCTGACGATGAGTGAAGAGCGTTTTGTCGATTTTGAGTCGCGGCTGGCATTCCAGGAACATCGTATTCAGCAACTGGAAGAGGAGTTGGCCGAAGCTCGTAAACAGCTGTACGAGCTAGATAATCTGTGTCGTATGTTGGCGCGTAAAGTCAGTTCAATGCCTGCTGCTGCGCCGTCATTGTTAGATGACGGCGGGGAAAAACCGCCCCATTACTGATAGTGACGGCTTGTCATGTAGCTGTGATTTTACTTGCCAACGGTGTTTATAATCGTTTATCTTTACTGCATTGTTTAATGTGGTACGATGATTTTTTCAATGAAATCAACGGATAAAAGGAGAGCGGATTCTATGGGGACAGCAGCAAACGGGCAGGCGGCTAAATCTGTGTTGGGTATTCGTGCGATTTTGTTGGGATTGATTGCCATTGCAGTTTTAACTGCAGTGGGTGTCAGCGGCACGTCGCTGTACTTTCTTTCCAATCAGGAACAGGACGCGCCGATAATCAATATCGCCGGGCGCCAGCGCATGTTGACGCAGAAGATGACCAAAGAAGCACTGTGTGCGGCTTCATGTGACAGAGGGCAGCAGCAGCAAGCTTGCGCAAATCTTGTCAAGACGCGGCAGTTGTTTGATGATTCACTTAAAGCGCTCATCAACGGCAATGCTGCCATGGGGATTCCGCCTGCTGACGATCCTGATATTCGTGCCCAGTTGAATAAGGTTGCTACTATGTGGCGTTCGTTCAGCAATAATATTCAGTTTATTGCCAGTGGTGATCCGGAGAGTACACAATTCAGGCGCACTCTCAGTGAAATAATGCGTACCAACGTGCCGCTGCTCAAAGAGATGAACAAAGCCGTCAAAATGTTTGAAAATGCTGCCAAGGCTAAGATGGCAACGCTCAAGATGATTCTCTACGTTGGAATCGTAGCGGCGCTGGTGGTGTTTGTAATTTGTGTTTTTGTGGTCAACGGTATGATTATCCGTCCAGTTCACCGTTTGAACGCTATGATTAAGGGTCTGGAGGCTGGCGATCTGGATCAGCGCCTCAATATGAATCGTGGCGACGAGATTGGCGTGATGGCGGCCACTATGGATGCTTTTGCCGACAATCTGCGCGATGAGATCCTCACTGCTTTCCAGCGCCTTGCCGATGGTGATTTTACCTTTGAAGCCAAAGGACTTATCCGCGAGCCGCTGGCGCGCGCCAATCGCGCTCTTAACGAGAGTATGGGGCGGGTGCAACTGGCGGCGGCGCAGATTCTCGGCGGTGCCGACCAAATTTCCGACACCAGCCAGGCGCTGTCGCAGGCGGCTACCGAGCAGGCCAGCTCTCTGGAGGAGATCACCAGCTCCATGGCCGACATGGGGTCGCGCACCAAGCAGAATGCCGAAAATGCAGTACAGGTGAACAAGCTTACCGATCAGGCGCGTGATATCGCCAACAAGGGTAACGAGCGGATGCAGGAGATGATGCAGGCGATGGAGGATATCAACAAATCGTCGCAGGATATCTCTCGCATTATCAAGGTTATCGACGAGATCGCTTTTCAGACCAATTTGCTGGCTCTTAACGCCGCAGTAGAGGCGGCGCGTGCCGGGCAGCATGGTAAAGGTTTTGCCGTGGTGGCCGAGGAGGTGCGCAATCTGGCGGCACGTAGCGCCAAGGCGGCCAGTGAGACGGCTACCCTCATCGAAGGTTCGGTAGAAGAGGTAAACAACGGTACCCAGATTGCTGAGCATACCGCCCAGGCGTTATCGGAGATCGTCGACAGTGTTTCCAAGGTTTCTGACCTGGTAGCGGAAATTTCTGCTTCGTCTGATGAACAGGCACAGGGGATTTCGCAGATCAGTATCGGTTTGAGTCAGATTGACGAGGTAACTCAGCAGAATACCTCCAACGCCATTCAGAGTGCCGCCACCAGTGAGGAACTGGCAGCGCAGGCAGCCGAATTGCGTGAGATGCTCGACCGCTTTACTTTGTATCAGTCCAGTTCGGTTGTTGCCATGAGCACACCACGTTCGGCTTCGGCCCAGGCGCAATCCAGTGCGCCGGTCGCAACTGCGCCGGTGAGTGATGACGAGTGGGGTGGTGGCAGTGGTGGCACACCACAGATCGCGCTGGATGATGATGAATTTGGCAAGTATTGATTCAAACCGGTAACCATCTGACGGCCACGTTGTGTTCATACTGCGTGGCCGTCTTTTTTTGTGGGCGGTGAATAGAATGGTGCGGCGCTGGAATGGTTGGAAACATTGGTGGCGTGATACACTGTGGAACGATGCAGCTCCGGCGCATTACGGCTGGCTGCGGGTTCCTGTAGGTGCTCTGGTTGCTTTTTCTCGCAGTGGTTGCGCCCAAAAAGCGGCAGCGCTTACCTTTACCACTCTGCTGTCGCTTATCCCACTGCTGGCCATCATGTTTGCCCTGCTCAAGGGGCTGGGAGTGCATAACGACTTGGAACCGCTGCTGCTCAAGCATCTCTCTGTCGGTTCTGAGGAGGTGGTCAGCCGCATTATTGGCTACATAAACAATACCAATGTTGCCCGTCTCGGTTCTATTGGTCTGGTGATGCTGGTGTTTACCGTGCTGGCGTTGATATCCAGTATCGAGAAGAATTTCAACGAATTGTGGCATGTCGATGAAACGCGTTCGTTGTTTCGGCGTTTTGCCGATTATTTTTCGGTAGTTACTTTAGGGCCGCTGTTTATGCTGGCTGCTGTTTCCATGAATACCTCCCTGCGTAATCAGCAACTGGTGCAGTGGTTGCTGGCCAAGCCGTTATTTGGCGATGCCCTGCTACTGCTGTTTGAGGTATTGCCATTTGTTATTGTATGGGTGGCGTTTGTTTTTTTGTATCTGTTTGTGCCAAACACCAAGGTCAATCTCCTTTCTGCCGCCATTGGTGGCATCAGTGCTGGTAGTTTGTGGCTGCTTACTCAGTGGGGCTATGTTAATTTTCAGTATGGGGCGGCAAAGTACAACGCTATTTACGGCACCATGGCGGCGCTGCCGATTTTTATGGTGTGGATCTATCTGTCGTGGATGATTGCCTTGCTGGGATTGCAGGTGTGTTGGGCACATCAGAATCGCCGCCGCCTGGGACGTTTGTTATGGCAGCGTAATATCACCTGCTGGCAGCCGTTGCAACTGGTGGAGTTGCTGCTGTTGATCTATGGCCGCTTTCGCCGTGCCGAGGAATGTTGGGAGGTTGATGAGTTGCTCACCACGGTGGAGATGCCGCTGGTTGCGGCAAAGTGCGCTCTGGCTCATCTGTGTCGGCGCGGTGTGGTGATACAGATGGTGGATGAGGGTAGTGGCAGGGAAGTGGTATTGCCACAGATAGCTGCCGAGGCGGTAAATTTGCTTGATATTGTTATCAACGAGCGCACCTTCGCCCATCTCCCTGACGAAATTGCCACGGTGGAAAGACACCTGCATCAGTTGAGGCGTTCCATGATTGAACCGCTGTCTTTACCGACGTTGCTTGATGCTGCCGCAGCACATGCTACAGCAGCGCGTCAATAGCACGCAGCGCTGACAGCGCGCCGTCGGCTATGCTGATGTGGGCAGAGCCGATCTCGGCCTCGCGCGGGTTGATGCGGATGGCACGGGCGTTTTTTTTGCGTCCCAGAGTTTCGGTGAGGTGGCGAATGGTTGGTACGGCGGTTCCGGCACCAAGTTCGACGATAACCAGCCTGCGACCGTTGTTCTCGATCAAAAAACGGTTGAAACGTTGTTCCTGGTTATCGGTGCGGGTGCTGATCCAACTGAAATCGCCGAACATAAGGATATTTGGCCGGGCTACTTCGCCGCAGTCGGGGCAGTGGGGCAAAGTGGCGGCGCGCATGGTGGTGTGATCGATAATGTATTTGTGATTGTTGCGCCATATCTTCTGGCCGCACGGCGACAGGCACTGCAAATGGTGTATGGAGCCGTGTACTTCAACTATGGCGTCTTCCGGAAAGCCCGCCTTCTGAAACTGACCGTCAACGTTGGAAGTTACCACGAAGTAGTTGCCGCCTAGGCGATCGCCCCAGCGTTTGATGATGGCGAAACCGGCGTGGGGTTCGGTTTCGCG
>JAMOOS010000235.1 GCA_027065245.1 Desulfuromonadaceae bacterium
CGACCATTATCAATATCGATACTTTCGACAATGCAGCCGCTGCCGTCATTAAGTGCCAGTATCGCCGGCAGGGTAAGGGGGGATATCTCTTCTAATGGCCGCTGCTTCAAACTGGCGCTGAGACCGGCTCGCTTTGCAGCGCGGGAGAAATTATCGATGAGATTGGAACAGGAAAACAATTCCGGTGCCGCATGGCCCGCCTGTAACGGCAGGCCATGCACCAGTTCTTCCAGCGTTATCGGCTTGTGATACAACCGGGCGTACTGCGCCAGGGTAGAAAAAAGCCGCTGCTGTTGTTGTTCCATAAAAAACCTACTTCACCCGCACCACAAACATCACCTTGTTGCGGGCATCGCTGCTATTGACACTGTCGGCGTATAGATCGATCTCAGGCGTGTAGCTGCCCCAGGCAATGGGCACGGCGTAATCGACACCGCAGCCGTGTTTGCCCAGATAATCGCGCAAAAACCGGGCCCGCTGCTGCGATAACTTGAGATCGGCCTCGCTGTTACCGCCATCGTTGCTGTACACCACGATATCGAACGGCGGATTGCCCATACCGCCTAAACGCTCGGCCAGACGCGCCAGAGCTTCTTCGCTACCGTCCGCCAGTTGCACTGTACCAGATTTGAAATGGATAGCACCATTTTTAACAACAGTGAAACTGGCATTAAACGCCTCCATTTCGGTGGCAACCTTGACGCTGAGGGTGTTCTTGTTTTTGCCGCTGGCAGTGCTGGCGAATACCCGCATGCTTTGCGGATTCATGTTGTGACGGGCGAAAATGCGCATGATATTGTAACCGCGCCGCAATGCCAACGCGTAATTTTTCTCTGCCTGGGCAAATTCGCTGGTGGCCACATTGATCTGCACCACCCCTTCCATGGCCAGCGGCTGCACATGTTTGATGATGCTGCGCATGATGATTTTAGAGGCGTTGGTCAGCTCAATGGAACCGGGCTTGAACGAGACAATATCCAGATTTATCGCCACATCGGTTTTGAACCGGCTGCCATCGAGATCCTGCTTCTGGCGTACGGCGATGCTGCTGCCGGAATCGGTAATATCCAGTGGTTCTTCCAGATATTTGCCGGTTTTCGCCGGATCGGCACCAAGGGCATTAACAGCGGCGCCGGGCGGCGTGTTGTCACTTACATCGCTGTTGTTTACCACCTTGTCGCTGTCAAAATCAACATTCAGCTCCAAAGTATCCTCCGATGCGGGCCGCAGTTTTTCCACCTGCTTCAGTTCGGCAATTAACGGAGAAGTAAGTTGCAGCCCCTCCACCAGCGTACCAGTGGAGTAAAGTACCCGATACTTGGCGGTTATCAAGTCAAAACGCACCGCCGCCAGCGCCGCGCGGGCACTTTGATACTCGTTTTCGGCATCGAGGATATTGATGAGATTACGCTTGCCCAGACGAAATTCAGCCTTGTAGGCGTTAAGAGCTTCGCGGGTGAAAAACATGTTTTTACGCAACGCGCCAATCTGTGATTGCAGCAGTTTATAGCCGGACCAGGTTAGTTGCAGATCGGTAAGCAGGGAACGTTTTATCCGG
>JAMOOS010000236.1 GCA_027065245.1 Desulfuromonadaceae bacterium
CGCGGCGGCGGTGCTGCCGGCGTGGTACAGCCTGGTGCCGTTAGGCGCCAGAATATCGAGGGCGGCAATTTCGTCGGCGCGTGCCACCGTGGCGGCCATGTGATGATCGATATTGACCAGGGCGCGGATGTCCAGGCCGTAGTGCAGGTAGGTGGCGATATCGCGCTTCAGCAAGGTGGCCACCGTGGCGGCCTTGGTGTGAACTATGTGACGGTAGTGGTTCTGGAACAGGCGGGTGTTGCTGTAACTGCACACCAGTTGCGCCGCGCCCAGAATGACAAACAGAAACAGGTAGACAGTGCGCTTGCGTTGCAGTGCCGGGCGGTTGAAGATGATGAAAAATCCCAGCGTCAGCAGCAGGGCGGCAGCGGCGGTGGTAATGGCGCTGATGGTGAGGGCGGCATCGATAATACTCTGCTGTTCTGCCTGCAGGGTACGGCTGTCCAGACGCAGCAGCAGGTGGCCGTGCTGACGCAGAGGGAACAGCAGATAGTGGTTGCGGCCCAGTTCCAGGTGGCTGCTGCCGTTGTTGCCGTGGTCGCTGTCTGCCACTGGCGTCATGGTGTCCGGCAGGTTGCCGCAGCGGTAGAGTACCTGCCCGTCGGCGTTGACAATTCCCACTGCGCCGACATCGTTAATGCCCTGTCGGCCTTGGCAGAGAATCTTCTCCATGCCGATGAAATTATCCAGCGGCTTGCCCAGCTTCAGGGCGCGATTGATTTTGGCGGCCATCTCGGCACCAACGGCGTCGCAGGCGGAAATCACCGCGTTAAGGTGCAGTTTTTTGAACGCCGCCAGGTTCAGACCGGTGCTGAGTGCCTGAGCCGTGAGCAGCAGCGCCAGCAGCGCCAGCACGCTGATCATCCGGCGGGACAATTGTGGCCGCCGCAATCGGCGCAGCGGAATAACTGTGCCATCGCCGCCGGTTATGTTTTGCTTGTCAGCCATTGATATTACCTATTTGCCTGGCGCCAGTGTTGGTGCTAGGTTGCCGCCGATATACACATATCCATACTTATACTATACGCAAAGGAATCTTTATATCATGACTGCTGAAGAATTTGAGATTAAAGCCGATCACCAGCTATGGCGTGATCTGGGCATGGACGTGGAGCGCTTTGAAAAGATGCGTCTGACCCTGGGCGAGGTGTACCGCAACACTTTTTTAAGTCAGAAAAACCGTCCGGCGGCCATGGATTATTTCGATCGTCTGGTGGCTGATATGCACAACGGCCGTATCAAGGAGATGCTGGCGGCCAAAGCGCAGGGACGACCGGTAATCGGCACCTTCTGCGTCTATGTGCCGGAGGAGGTTGTCATCGCCCTGGACGGCATCTGTGTCGGTTTGTGCGCCGGGTCACCCGCTTCCATCGCCGACGCCGAAAAGGTGCTGCCGCGCAATATCTGTCCCATGGTCAAGTCGGCCTATGGTTTCAAAGCGGCCAATATCTGTCCCTACTATCAAGCGGTGGATCTGGTCTACGGCGAGACCACCTGCGATGCCAAAAAGAAAACCTGGGAACTGCTCGATAAGCTGGTGCCTACCCATGTGATGGAGATTCCGCAGATGAAGCGCCAGCGCGATTTTGCCATGTGGCTGGCCGAGGTGGAGGATTTTACCGCGCGGCTGGAGGAGATGGCCGGGCGCAAGGTGACCGCCGCCAGTCTGGCCGCTGCCATCGACACGGTGAACAGCAAGCGCCTGGCCCTGCAACGCCTCGACCGCCTGCGCTGCCATCCGCTGCTGCCTGTCAGTGGTCGCGATGTTCTGCTGGTGGAGCAGTGTTCCTTTTACGACGAGCCGGTGCGTTTTGCCGCCCAGGTAAACGTGTTGTGCGACGAGCTGGAGCAGCGGATCGCCGCTGGCATCGGTCTGGCCGCCACCAACCCGGTGCGCATCATGGTATCCGGCACGCCCATGGCGCTGCCCAACTGGAAGCTGCACAACATCATCGAGAGCAGTGGCGCGGTGGTGGTGCATGAGGAGAGCTGTATCGGCAGCCGCTACTATCGTGACATCATCGAAAATAACCACACCGACCTGCCCGCGCAACTGGCGGCCCTTACCCGCCGCTACATGCGCATCAACTGTTCCTGCTTCACCCCTAACGACGAACGGCTGGAGCAGGTAACCGCCGAGTACGCCCAGCAGCAGGCGCAGGGCGTTATCGACTATACCCTGCAGTTCTGTCATACCTATAATATCGAGGCGGCCAGACTGGCGCAGACCTGTGCCGCACAGAATATCCCCTTTATGGCGCTGGAAAGCGATTACAGCCCCGAAGATATCGGCCAGTTGCGCACGCGTGTAGAGGCGTTTATCGAACAGATTGCCGATTGAAATGGATGTAGGGATAGATATCGGTTCGCGCACCATCAAGGTGGTGGCGCTGCAGGATGGCGAGATAGTTCATCAGCAGGTGGTGGCGGGCAGCTACAATCCCGCCGCGCAGGCGCGTGAGTTGCTGCGGTCGCTGGCACCGCGACGGCTGGTTAAAACCGGCTACGGTCGTCATCTGGAGGTGGAGGGCGCGGCGGTGGTGGTGCGTGCCATCACCGAAATCAAGGCACATGCCATCGGCGCACGCTACCACTATCCGGCCGCCGCCACCATTCTCGATGTCGGCGGCCAGGATTCCAAGGTTATCAGCCTTAATGCCGCTGGCGGCGTGGCCTCTTTTCACATGAACGACAAATGCGCCGCCGGTACCGGTCGTTTTCTCGAAATGATGGCGGTCAGCCTGGGCTGTGAGCTGGATGATTTTGCCACTCTGGCCGCTGGCGGCGGCGCTGATCTCACCATCAACAGTATGTGCGCCGTGTTTGCCGAATCCGAGGTGGTCTCGCTGAAACACGCCGGTCACAGCGCTGCCGATATTGCCGCGGCCGTGCACCGAGCGGTGGCGGCGCGCCTGGTTGCCATGCTGCGGCGCGGCCACGGCGGCGAGCCGCTGGTGTTTACCGGCGGCGTAGCGCGCAACCACTTTATGTTGCACTGCCTGCAACAGGAGATGGGCGGCCAACTGCTGGTGCCACCCCATCCCGACACCACCGGCGCCCTTGGTGCCGCCCTGTACGCCGCCCGCCTTTCGACAGGCGCCTAGGAGCCTGTCGGGCTTTGCGGATCGAAGCGAAAAATCGACTGGTCGAGGACAGATTTTCGCTCGTTTGAAGGCGAATAGCCATAGCTATTGGTCGAAAAGGAGCGGAAATATGCACCGGCCGGGCGGTTTTGCAGCCGATGCATGGAAAGTCCGACAGGCTCCTAGAACATATTCAACTGTGGAATCAGTTGCCGGTAGTCGGCGTAGGTGAGGCTGGTGTGCCAGTGGCCGCTTAACATGCCGGTGGCGATTCCCAGTGCGTAGACGCCCAGCACCAGCACGGCAAACAGCCATGGCGGCACGGGGCGGCGGTATAGCGCCATGGCCACGGCGGCGTTAGCGCAACTGTTGACGCAACTCAAACAGCCGGTACATTCCGGGCTGCGGATGACTGTTTTTTCGGCCACCGGCAACAGGGACGGGCAGGCGGCGCTGCACTGACCGCAGCCGACACAGCGTGCGCTGTCGCGACTGATTTTAAGTGGACTGGCCATGCTTATCAGCCCCAGCAGAGCGCCGTAGGGACACAGGTAGCGACACCAGAAATTCTTGTACACCAGCGACAGCACTACCAGCACCGTTATTACCGTTGCGCTGGTGGCGCTGATGTGGGTAAAGAAATGGAGCATCTTTACGTCGCTCATCTTCCAGTACGGTGACTGCAAAAAACGCCCCAGGGTAAACGTCGGCATATCCAGCAGCAGTAATTTGATAAAGAAGCCCAGCAGCAGGTACTTGGCGCTGCGCAGTATTACATCTAGCCACGACCACATGGTAAAGTTGCGTCCCGCCAGCCGCTGGCCCAGTTTCCATAACAGCTCCGACAGCGTACCCACCGGGCACAACCACGAGCAGAACGATTTTTTTGTCAGCAAGCTCATGGCGAGAAAAGTTACAAACAGCACCAGCGCCGCTGGATGAACCGTGTCAAAGTTGCCACTTGCCAGCCAGTGGCGCAGACTGGTGAGGGCGCCGATGGGGAGAAAACCCTCCACGCCGGGCGGACGCGGGTAAAACGGTGTCTGGCCGCCGCTGGTAAAGTGGCGCACAAACAGACCGAACTGAATCCCGAGATACATTATCCAGGCGAAAAACAGCCATTGTACGCTGTTGCGCAGGCGGGTACAGGTGATGGTAAGGCGAACGGTGGGTATCATGGTAGTTGTCCCTGCTTTTCTGCCGCTGACCAGTCACAGTAAGGGGTGTGGGCCAGGTGGGAATTGTAATAACGGATAGCGCCACTTACCTCGCGGCCCAGCCACGGTGGCCGGATAAATTTCTCCTGCTCACTGTTCAGTTCGATTTCGGCCACTATCAGGCCGCTGTTATCGCCGAGAAACTCGTCAATCTCCCAGGTGTGTCCGGCGTATTCTACCAGGTAACGCCGTTTTTCCACCACCGTGGCGCACATCTGGCGCAGCATCTGGCGGGCATCTTCCACGGGTACGGGGTATTCGTATTCCACTCTGGAGATATTGTCGCTGCAGCCTTTGATGGTGAGCCAGGCGTTATCGCCGTCCACCCGCACCCGTACCGTGCAGCGCGGTGTGCTGGACAGATAACCTTGCAGCAGATGGCGCGGCGGTGCTGCCGTAGTGCGCCAGTCTTGATTGGCAAGCAGAAATTTTCGTTCTATCTCCATGGCCATTTGGTTCTCCCCGGCTTTGGTGCTGGCGGCGGGATTGTACACCCACCGACGCCGGTGTGTAAAGGAGCAGCCTTGTCCAATATGAAATGAGTCTGAAGGCGGCGCTTTTTGATTGTCGCCGCCAGTTAGGTCGCGTTATGCTGCGTACTCACTGGAGGTCTGGAATTTATGCGTGTAGAAAAAATCGCTGGTGGCGGAGAGTTCGCTACCCTGGAATTACCCCTGTTTACCGAGGCGGTAGCGGCGGGATTCCCCAGCCCGGCCGGAGATTATCGCGAAGCCGGGCTGGATTTGAACGAACTGTGTGTGGCCAACCCCGCCGCCACCTACTTTGTGCGCGCCCAGGGCGATTCCATGCGCGATGTGGGGATTTTCCCCGGTGATGTGCTGGTGGTGGATCGTTCGTTGCAGGTGCGGCACGGCGACGTGGTTATCGTGGCTCTTAATGGCGAGTTGGCGGTAAAAACCCTGGAGTTGCGCCCACAGGTGCGGCTGGTGGCGCAGAACAGCGCCTACGCCCCCATTGTAGTGCCGGAGGAGGCACAACTGGAGATTTTCGGTGTTGTTACCAATGTTATCCATACCCTGAGACGCGCATGACTGTTTACGCCCTGGTGGATTGCAACAACTTTTATGTAAGCTGCGAGCGTTTGTTTCAACCGGCGCTGTGCGGTGTGCCGGTGGTGGTGCTGTCCAACAACGACGGCTGTATCGTGGCACGCAGCGCCGAGGCCAAAGCGCTGGGCATCGCCATGGGTACGCCGCTGTTCAAGGTGCGCGAGTTGCTGCGTCGCCATCGGGTACGGGTGTTTTCCTCCAACTATGCCTTGTACGGTGATATTTCGGCGCGGGTGATGGCTACCCTGGAGCAGCTGGCGCCGCGAGTGGAGATTTACTCCATCGACGAGGCATTTCTCGATATCAGCGCCATCTGCGCTGGTGACGCCGTGGCTGTCGGGCGGCGGATTGCCGCCACGGTGTATCGCCATGTTGGTGTGCCGGTGAGTGTCGGTATCGCCCCCACCAAGACTTTGGCCAAGCTGGCCAATAACGCCGCCAAGCGCCAGCCGGACAGCGGCGGCGTGGTGGATTTGCGCGACGCTGCGGCGCGTTTGCGCCTGCTTGAGATCACTGACGTGGGCGAGGTGTGGGGAGTGGGACGGCGCACGGCGGAGAAACTGCGCGGACGCGGTATTGTCAGTGCCGCCCAACTGGCACGGCTGGATCGTGCCACGGCGCGGCGCTATCCGGTAACGCTGGCGCGTACCGTGCGCGAGCTCAACGGCGTGGAATGTATCGCCATGGACGACGCCCCGGCGCCGCAGCGGCAGATGGTGTGCTCACGCTCCTTTGCCCGGCGTATCGACGAGCGCGAGGCGTTGCGCCAGGCGGTGTGCGAATTTGCCAGCCGCATTGCCGCCCGGCTGCGGCGGCAACAGCAGTGCGCCGGAGCATTGCAGGTGTTTATCCGCACCAGCGCCTTTGGCGACAGCGACCGCTGTTACGCCAACGCTGCCACCGCAGCGCTGGACACGCCCGGCAATGACAGCCGGGTGATAATGGGCCTGGCGACGCGGCTGTTTGAGCAGCTGTGGCGCGGCGGCTATGCTTACGCCAAAGCCGGAGTGATCGCCAGCGATCTTGTGGCACAGCAGCGCGTACAGCCGGGGCTGTTCGACGCTGTTGACACGCCGCCACGCAGCGCCGCCCTGATGCACGCCATCGACACCATTAACGACGGTGGCCGGGGACGGGTGTGGTTCGGCTCGCAACGTCCGGAACGCGACTGGTTTATGCGCCGCGCCAACGTATCGGCGGCGTACACCACCCGCTGGGACAGCCTGCCGCTGGTAAAGTAATTTAACAGGAACAGGAGTAGCTAAGATGAAAAATACCCTGTTGTGGCGATTGCTCACCACAAAACCGCTGGCGGCGTGGCACTACGCGCTGGGTCGGGCGCGGCTGTACTGGCTGCTGTTCCGTCATCACGCCACCCCGCGTCATGTAAAAACGCTGCTGATACTGGCGCTGGCCTATCTGCTGTTTCCCCTCGATATTATTCCCGATACCATTCCCATTATCGGTGTGATGGATGACATGGCGCTGCTGTGGCTGGCACTAAACTACGCCGAACGCTTTGCCAGCGCCGAGCTGCGCGCCCGGGCGGGCGTTGGCGGCGACGAATAAGACTACTGCTATCAGGCGGTTGACGTGTGGTTTTCTCTGGCGCTGTATGTACTAAAAGGTATTCAACGGAAAAAGTTTGGACATCTTGTCAAAATGCTTGTCCAGCGAATAGACTCTGCAGCTATGACTCATGGCATTTTGGGCAATAATTAAATCGGGTATGCCCACACCGTTGAGGCCATTGCTGATGCATTTGTACTGCATTTCAACAAGTTGCTGCCAATCGATGTGCATGGCCATGTTGTCGATGGTTTTTAGTAGCTCGATAAGCTCATATTGTTTTTTTAGCATCAGAAATGGTGTCAATTCTGCGAGTATCAGATCATTTGTCGCAACCAGGTTCTCGTCGATGAGAAAATCAACCTTTTCATGGTTGTTGCCGTTTCTGAAATATTCAATCCACACGGATGAATCAATAATTATCGACATCGCGCCCCCTGATTTCATCCATGTCGATGCCCAGATTTACTTTCCCCTTATATTGCTTTATGCCGGCAATTTTGGTTTTTCTCACCAGTTGTTCCAGCGCAGTGGTGATTACCTGTGTTTTTGTTTTAATATCGGTAAGTTGCATTGCCTCTGCGATCAGTTTTTCCGGAATATCCAATCTGGCTCTCATCTTATCCTCCCGTTTGAGTATATGTACGAAAGTAGCAACCAATGCACATAGAGTCAATATTGCGCCAGGCATTGTCGGCGGCGGCGTGGATAGAGCATGGAGTAGCACTTGCAAAAATGTTCCATTCCTGTTTGAATTGCCTTTTTAATCCTCCAGAACCCGTATACTCGTACAAGGAGTTGTCCGATGTCAGATTCATCCGTTGCCAGCCCTATTGCCCGTAAAACCATCGATACCATCCGTCTGCTGTCGGCGGACGCGGTGGAGCAGGCTAATTCCGGTCATCCAGGTACCCCCATGGAGGGGGCGCCGCTGGCGTATCTTATCTATACCCGTCATTTGCGGCATAACCCGGCCAATCCCGACTGGCCCGGGCGCGACCGGTTTATCCTGTCGTGCGGGCATGCCTCCATGCTGTTGTACAGTACTCTGCACCTGTGTGGCTACGCTGTCAGCCTGGACGATATAAAGAATTTCCGCCAGTTCGGCAGTAAAACGCCGGGCCATCCTGAATTTGGTCACACGCCCGGAGTGGAGACCACCACCGGCCCGCTGGGGCAGGGAATTGCCGTGGGCGTGGGGATGGCCATAGGCTCACGTTTTCTGCGCGATAAAGTTGACGCCGAGCTGTGCGATTACAATATCTACGCCATCTGCTCCGACGGGGATGTGATGGAAGGGGTGGCGGCGGAAGCGGCGTCGCTGGCTGGGCATCTGCGCCTGGGTAACCTCATCTA
>JAMOOS010000237.1 GCA_027065245.1 Desulfuromonadaceae bacterium
GCATCTCGCTGGCACGCTCGTTGATGCCACTGGTATAAAAACGATAATTATCGCGGCCATGACTTTTGGCCTGCCCCATGGCCACGTCGGCACTCTTGAGCAGGGCGGCAACATCCTGGCCATTGTGGGGATACAGGCTGATACCGATGCTGGCCGTAATGAACAACTTGTACTCATCCAGAGTCATCACCTCGGCCAGTTGACTGCGTATCTGCTGAGCGATGAAAATAACGTTTTCCACCTTGGTTACCCGGTCGATGATAATGGCAAACTCATCGCCGCCGAAACGGGATACCGTGTCGATCTCGCGTACACACATCTTGAGACGGCGCGCAACTTCGCACAACATGCGGTCACCCAGGTCATGGCCGAGAGAATCGTTGATCTTTTTAAAGCGATCAAGGTTGAGGAACAATACCGCCAGTTGATAGCCGCCCAACTGCGCCATGGAGATGGCGTGCTGCAACCGATCACGAAACATCTGCCGGTTGGGCAGTTGGGTGAGGGAATCGTGATAGACAAGAAATTTAAGATGATTTTCGTTTTCCACCAGGCGCTGCTGCGACTCTTCACGCTCGATTTCAGCACTGACCCGCGCCGCCATGATGGCCATAACTTCCTTGGCTCGCTCCATCCGCGCTATGGGCCGGCGCGACAACACGCTCAACACGCCAATAACCGTGCCGTCATGACTGCGCACCGGCGCACCGACATAGCCCTGCGCCTGCAGTTGCTGCACTATCTCACTGTTGGGAAAACGCTGCTGCATACCGTCGGAATAAACACAGATCCCGTCTTTCACCACTTTTTCGCACGGGGTATTTTTGAGGGGAAAGACGTGGTTAGGCTGCAATACGCCGTCGCGCACTATGGCCAGCGATTCCACCATACCGTCATCCTTGAGCTGACCAACAATAGTGCAGTCGGCACCAAACCAGCGCCCCAACTGCTCGGCAATACGCCGGTAACACTCACTGCCGGTATAGCCGACGGCACTCTCCACCAGGGTCTGCATGGCAGCTTCCACCTGCTTGAGAGAGGTAATATCCTGAATAGTTCCCACCAGGCCGGAAAGCTGGCCGTTACGGTCAAAAAACGGGGCTTTGTTAAACAGCACATGCAAAGTACGCCCATCGGCGCAGACAATATCATTACCGTACATGCTCGGCTGCAGGGTGAGGAATACCCGCCGATCCTCGCGCAAACCGATTTCGGCCCGGGCATGGCTGACCACCTGTTCCGCAGTACAACCGATGAGATCTTTACGGGCAATACCGAGCAACTTCTCGTAACTGCTGTTACAGCCCTGAAACACGCCATCTTTACCCTTGTAAAATACGGGGTTGGGAATGGCATCTATAAGACTTTGCAAAAAGTGGACATCGTCCTGCAGCTTATCCTCAATAGACAGCCGCTCCAGTTCTGCTGCAGCACGCAAAGCAAACATGCGCAGAGCAGTTTCCAGCAACGGCAGATTCTGCATCGGTTTGCGGCTGAACACCGCCAGCGGCCCTATGACCT
>JAMOOS010000238.1 GCA_027065245.1 Desulfuromonadaceae bacterium
CAGCAACTAACCACTGCCGCCGATCGCGCCACCAGAGCCCGCGACTGGGGCCGGGTGAGTTTGGTATCCAGCTATACACACTATAACAAGCCGCGTACCCTGCTGCCCATGACACCGACGGTAATGAGATCTGATCCGGCGGCGGTAGCCACCACCGAGGATCTGGGCACCGCCGCCATAGTATATGAGGTGGAGCTGTTTACCGGCTTTGCCCAAACCAGCGCCCTGCGCATAAGCGAGCTGCAGCAGCAACTGGCGGCCACCACCACCAGGCTGGAGCGGGAACAGCTTATCTACAATGTAAAAACCCTGTATATGACTATCATCGCCCAACAGCGGCAGCACCGCGCCCAGCAGCAGTACCTGAGCGCTTTGCTGCGGTTACAGCAGGATGTGCGCCAGCGGGTCAAACTGGGCAAGCTGGCGCTGGTTGACCAACTGAAGGCTGCCGCCGATGTGGAAAAAGCCCGCGCCAGCGTGCGCGCCATTGCCGCCAACATCACCGCCCTGCGCGCCGCCCTGACTACGGTGCTGGGCGGTAACGATCCTGGCAAATTGCAGGAGGCGGCGCTGGATGAGGGCTCCATAAGTACGCTGGAGCAACTGCCCGCCGCCCCGGCCACTCTCAAGCGATTGCAGCGGGCGCAGCTTGCCGTGGAACAGAGCCGCCACAAGCGCGACGAAGCCGCCGCCGTCAACTACCCGCATCTGGTGTTTTCCGGCGCTTACGGCCAAAACTTTGGCCCCAACGACGACAGCAATGTCAATTCCGGCGACTGGAAGCATCAAGAGGTATGGCAGGTGGGGCTTAATCTGCGCTGGCAGTTATTTGATTTTGGCGGCAGCGATGCCACTATCCGGCAGGCGGCGCTGCGCGAGCGCCACAGCCGCCTGCAACAGCGGGAGACCGCCCTGCAGTTGCAGCAGCAACTTGCCGAGGCACAGGCACAGATAAACAGCGCCGCCGACAGCTACGCCAGCGCCGTGGCCGAATGTAAACTCACCGCCGAAAGCGCCCGCATCGAAAAGCTGCGTTTTGACAACGGCGCCGCCACCATTAACGATCTGCTCTATGCCAAAGCGCGCGACGCCCAGGCGGTCAGCCGCCGCATTGCCGCCGCCTGCGCTTACCGCAACGCCCGTTTTTATCTCGACTACCTGCTGGAACAGGGGGAACAGCAATGAAAAAAATAATCACCATAATTGTTATCGTGGCGCTGCTGGCAGCGGCGGTATTACTGTTGAAACAACGCCGCGCCCAGGTGGCCGCCGCCCCCACCGCTGCCGCCCCCCGTTACAGTGTACGCGTTGTTACGCCGCAACAACGCGAAGTAAGCGCGGCGATAACCTTTTTAGCCAAACTGGAGGGGCGCGATAACATCAGCATCGCCTCACGTTTGAGCAGTCGCGTTATCCGGGTGGCGGTACGCGAAAATCAGCGGGTAAAGCGTGGCGATCTGCTGCTAACCCTGGACGACAGCGACATCACCACGGCGCTGCATGCCGCCCGCGCCCATCTGCACGCCGCCCGTACCCGCCTTGGCAGTGTCAGCGCAACCTTGCGCCGCAATCAGGCACTGTATGATGGCGGTGGCCTGGCGCGCGAGCAGTTGGACAACAGCCGCGCCGCCAGAGATGACGCCGCCGCCGCCGTGACCGAGATAGAGCAAAATATCGCCAACCTGCGCCATCAGCTCAGCTACTGCCGCATCAGCGCCCCCTTTAGCGCTACCGTGGCCACACTGCTTTGTCATCCCGGTGATATGGCCATGCCGGGCAAGCCGCTGCTTACCCTGTTAAGCGACGAGCAGAAACTCACCTTTTCCTTCTATCCGCAGCGCCAGCCGCTGCGGGTGGGGATGGCGGTGAGCGAAAACGGCAAACCGCTGGGCCCCATCCATGTTATCTATCCCCAGGCACGCAACGGCTTGAGCGTGGCGGAAGTACTGCCGACGCAACGCGTTGCCGCCGCCGATGGCAGCTATCTTAGCGTAAGTGTAACAACGGCGCGGCAAAGCGGCTGCGCCGTACCCGTCACCAGCCTGCTGCAACGCCAGCACGGCACCAGCGTGATGTGTTACCGCGACGGTGCCTTTGTGGAACAGCCGGTAACGGTGATGGTAAGCGATGACAGCTACGCCATTATCAGCCCGTCCATCAGCGCACCGGTGGCAGTGGCGGCGCAGACCAAGCTGGCCCTGCTGCCCGGCCACGGCAATATCAGTGTCACCACGGTGGACAGCCATGACTGATCACTGGGTTGAGCGGCTGCTCAAGCGGCCCTATGTAACATGTTCGTTTCTGGCGCTGTTTGTGTTTATGGGCTTGCTTGGTTACGGCAAAATCGAGCGCAAGCTGTTTCCCGAATCCAACTACCCGGAAATAGCGGTGGTAATCATGCAGCCGGGCGGTTCGGCGCAGACTCTGGCCGCCAATGTCAGCGTGCCGGTGGAGGAGGAACTGTACACGCTGGACCATATCCGGCGGGTGTTTTCCTCCACCATCGACGAAGTGAGCGTTATCCACGCCGAGTTTGACTACAGCAAGGATTTAGACCTGGCCGCCAGTGATGTGGCCAACGCCCTGGACAAAATAAGCTCGACGCTGCCGCAGGATATTCTGCCGCCGCAAATCCATAAAATCTCCGCCGCCACGGCGCCGATACTGGTTGTCGCCATCAGCCCGAAAAACGCCATGCCGCTGGAAGATGTGCGTCAGCTGGCGGAACACGGTCTGAAGCAGCGGCTGCTTAAACTGCCCGGCGTGGCCAATGTGGATGTGTTCGGCGGCTATAAAAAAGAGTTGCAGGTTATCGTCGACAAGCACCAGTTAGAGCGCCACGGCATCACCATGGCAACGGTGCTGGCGGCGCTACAGAGCGATAACCGCGATTACGCCATCGGCTATATCGACAGCGCCAGCAACCGCTACCTGCTCAAGGTGCCGGGCCGCGCCACCAATGTGGAGCATCTGCGCGGCTTACGCGTTAACGCCACCACTACCCTGGGCGATGTCGCCACTGTTTATTTTGGCCACTACCGCAACAGCAGCGCCTACTTCGGCAACGGCCACCGCGCCATCGCCCTGGCAATCCAGCGCGGTCTGGACGCCGATGTTATCCGCACCATAGACACCGTGGAGAAGGAACTGCGCGATATCCGCGCCAGTTATCCCGGCCTGCGCTTTGAAATTACCGACACCCAGAAGGAAACCATCGTCCAGTCCACCGCCAACATGTTTTCCTCCCTGCGCGACTCTATTGTGATGTCGATAATCGTGGTGTTTCTGTTTCTGGCCAGTTTTCGCCAGATGCTGGTGGTACTGCTGGCCATACCGCTGGTATACTCCGCCACCATTGCCATGATGTGGCTGGGCGGACTGGAATTTAACGTGGTCACCCTTACCGGTATCATCCTGGCGCTGGGGCTGCTGCTGGACGACGCGGTGGTGGTGATGGAAAACATCGAGCGCCACTATACCGAGCTGGGACGCGATATTCGCAGCGCCGTTATCGGCGGCACACAGGAGATCATGTTCGCCGACTTTTCCGGCACCGTTACCACCATGATCGCCCTGGCGCCGATTCTGTTTGTCGGCGGCTATCCGCAGACAGTGTTCCGCCCCCTGGCCACCACTCTGCTGCTGGCGCTGACGGCATCTTACATAATCAGCATCAGCGCCGTGCCGCTGCTGTCCATGTATATTCTGCGCCTTAAACACCCGTGGCTGCTGCGCGCCGAGGCGTTTTTCCAACGCCACAGCAGCCGCGCCAACAGCGCCATACACGGTCTGTTTGCCAACCTGGTCGCCGCTGCCCTGCGCCGCCGGGCCATGGCGGCAGTCTATTTTATTCTGCTGGCGCTGGCCTTTGTGGTGAGCATAAAAGTGGTGATGCCCACGGTGGGACGCGAGCTGATGCCGCCCATGGATACCGGCGGCGTCAAGATTGCCATCAGTGTAGACCCGAACCTGTCCATGGCAACCAGCGCAAAAATCGCGGCACAGGCCAATGATATTATTCGCGCCAGCGGCAAACTGGAGCGTTTGTCCACCGTCATCGGCAGCGAAGCGGGAGTGCAAAGCATCGGCAGCGGCGCTGGTTACGATCATATCGCCATCACCGCCACGTATGTCAACCGCCACCAGCGCAAACAGACCATCTGGCAGATTGAACACCGCCTGCGGCGCGAACTGACTGCCATTGCCGATATCAAGCGATTGGACGTGGTCGATTTTGGCGCTACTGCCCTTTCCAGCATCCGCGCCAATATCGATGTACTGCTGGCGGCGGACAACTTTGCCGCTCTGGACAAGGGCGCCGAGGCGGTGGAGCAGGCGTTGCGCCGCACCGGCGGCGTGGTATCGGTGGGACGCAGCTGGGATCTCGATCGCAGCGTTTACAATATCGCCGTAGACCGCGAGCGTGCCGCCCACTACGGCCTCGACAGCGGCACCATAACCGCCCAGTTGCAGCCACTGCTGCGCGGCGCGCTGATAAGCACTTTTCCGGCACGCAACAGCAGCGACTACGCGGTACGGGTATGGCTGCCCGCCAACCAGCGCAACAGCGTAATCAGGCTGGAAAACACTCTGCTCACCACCCCCTCCGGGCCAGTGCCCCTGTGCAGCGTGGCCACGGTGAGCCGCACTCTGGAACCGTCGTCCATCAGCCGCGAAGGGCTCAACTACACCATCAACGTCTACGGCTACCGCGAAAAAACGGCCATCTCCCACATTATGGACAACTTTGCCGCAGTTTTTAATCCGGCAACCCTGCCCGCCGGGGTAACACTGGCACAGGTGGGCGACATCAAGCAGTTCAAAAATTCCGCCGGACGTATGGCGGGGGCCATCGCTCTGGCGGTGATGCTGATTTTTTTCACCCTGATCACCTTTTTCGATTCCATCAAGGTAGCGGTGATGATTATCCTCTCCATCCCTCTCACCATCATCGGCGTTGCCTGGACACTGCTGGCACTGAACTACCACGTGGCCATGCCCGCCATGATGGGATTCATTCTGCTAAGCGGCATCATCGTCAACAACGCCATTTTGCTGATTCACTTTGCCCAGGAGAAAATGAGCGCGGGGATGAGCCGCAGCGAGGCGATGCTGGAGAGTATCCGTATCCGCACCCGGCCGGTACTGATGACCGCCTTTGCCGTGGCAGCGGGAATGCTGCCGGTGGCGCGGGGCAACGCCATCGGCCTGGAACGGCTGGCCCCTTTGGGCGCCGTGGCCATCGGCGGGCTGCTGGTGGGCACCTTGCTGACGCTGGTATTTATTCCGCTGTTATTTGTCTATACCGCCAGTGACACCAGTTGCGGCAATGACAGCTAAAGTGGTTCTGACAACGGACACAAATCGACTATACACAGGATACAGTAATGCAAAAGAGTCTGATAACCATCGGTCTGCTGCTGGCCGCTGCCGGGCTGTTGTGGCCGTGGCTGGGGAAAATCCCTCTGGGGCGGCTGCCGGGCGATATTGTCATCGACAAACCGGGTTTCAAGGTGTTTTTTCCCGTTACCACCATGATTATCGTCAGCGTGGTGTTATCGCTGCTGTCGTGGCTGCTGCGCAAATAACAACGCCCCCGCGGTAAAGAGCTGCGGGGGCGCAAATTTGTCTGTTATCTCAAAGTTCTGCTAAGCACCGATAAGGGCATTTTCCGCCGCCACCATCAACTGATACTGCACCGGCGAAGCGGTAAGCAGCGGGTGGGTGGCAAACTGCATCACCGACAGATCGTACACCGTCTGGCGCGCCTGGATAGCCACCGCCAGAGCGTTGGCCAGCTCGGCAGAGGAATCGCCGCCGCAGACGTGGCCGCCCACCAACTGGCCGTTATCACGCCTAAACAGCAGCTTGACCTTCATATCGGCAATGGCGCCCGGCAACGAGCCGGGGTGCATATTTGGCGCCACCGCCGCACCGACTACCACGTCGATCCCCTCCTGCGCGGCGGCATGGCTGGTAAGACCGGCGGCGGCGATACTGCGCTTACCCACCTTGGTGGCAAAAGCACCCACCGCACCGGGGGTTTTGCGCATGGGTACGCCGTACAGGTTGCCGGCGGCGATAACTCCTTCGGAAGCGGCCACCGACGCCAGGCGGATACCACTGGGCTTGCCGGTAAGAAACGAGAACTTGCTGGCACAGTCGCCCACGGCGTAGATATCGTTGTCGCTACTGCGCAGGTACTCATCCACCAGTACACCGCGACGCGCGTCCACCTCCAGCCCGGCGCTGGCGGCCAGATCGATGTTGGGCGCGGCGCCAATGCCGATAATAACCACATCGGCGGGCAGCACGCTGCCGTCGGCCAGCACCACCTCCTCTACCCGGTCAGAACCGCGCAGCTCTTTCACCTGGCAGTTGGTCATCACCTGCACGCCGCGACGGGTCAACTCCTGTTCCGCCACCAGGCAGAACTCCTCCTCGCACGCCATCATCAGACAATGGGGCAGCATCTCCACCAGGCGGATCTCTTTTTTGCCGTTTTCAGCACTCATGGAGGCGATCTGCTCCGCCATCTCCACACCGATAAAACCGCCGCCGACCACCACCACGTTGCGCGCCAGTTCCAACGCATCGTAGAGCGCCTGCAAATAGGCGGGGTCTTTGTGAATGGAAAATACATTTTCCAGCTCCACGCCGTCGATGGGTGGGACAAAGGGGCGCGAGCCGGTACTGAGGATAAGCTTGTCGTATTGGAGTTGGCGGCCATCGCTGCGCACCAGCACTTTTTCCGCCCGGTCGATGGAGCCGATCTCGTCATGGATCAGGTTGACACCGATTTTAGACAAAAACGCATCGGGGATAAGGTTTTTATCCACCGCCCCCAACGTACCGTATATGTAGGGGATGCCGCACGGCACCACGGTTTTATCTACCTTGCGAATGACAGTGGTCCTTTTATCCGGCCAGCGCTTTGCTACCGCCGCCGCCGCTGACAACCCTGCCGCCGAACCACCGATAATTGCTATCTCGGTTGTTTCCATAATCACCATTCTCCTGTCATGAATCTGGATAGTTACACTGCACATTGCAACAACAACTGCCGACACGCCACAGGTGACACGCCACAGGTGAATCTATGCCTTGCGCCAGCCGCTGTCAAGGAGGCAACGGACGATAATTTATTATTTTATATATCTACCTTTTACGATTAATTAGAGATAAAGAAACCCGTCCCGTTACCAGAGATTGCACAGGTCGGGCTTAACGACGCAACGCTCCGGCACGGATGATGCGCGCCGCGCCTGGACGCACCATGGCACGGGTCGCACCGGACGACAGCACTCTGGCACCGCCACTGTTCGGCTTGAAATCCTGACGCACCGGTCTGCCGGTTCTTTTGACTGCCGCCGCTTTGGCTGCCGCAGCGCCTTTAACTCGTTGTGCCCGCGCCATGGCCGCCACCGATGCACCGCTCACTGCCTGAGCGCGGACGTTGCGCCGGTATTCGTTATCGTGATTGATATACACGGCGGTGCTGCGGCGGTAGATATGCACCGGCCGCGGCCGCCACGGATAAAAGGCGGGCGGATAACAGCCCCAGCGCCACGGCGAATGCCAGCGCACATAATGCAGCGTCCACAGAGATGTGCACAACGGCGGCGGATACAGATACACCGGCGTTATGACATAATCATCGCCGTACATGGATGTGGCACCCACCACCTGCACACTGCCGCCGTCATCAGCGCTTTTGCGTACAGTGATGGTGGCAACGTCGCGGTACTCGTCATCACCGATAACCGCCTGAATGACAATCTTACGCTCATCAGCGCCGCCCTGCTCCAGCACCCGCAGGTAATCGACCTCGTCGTCGTGGTTCAGATCGAGGTTGTTGACCTCTTTGGCGGGATCGTTGAGATTCAGTTCAAACTCCTCAAGACTCTCCGCCTCGCCAAACAGCGATGCCACCGCTTCCAGATCAAGATTATCACCGATACTGCTGTTGCTGCCTGCGATGGCAGTCTCCAACGCGTAGCCCGTTGTGGCAACACACAACAGCGCCAACAGCGCAATTATCAACCTGTTCATGGTGATCATCCTTTCTGCGCCGCTTTACTTATCGGGGTCAAGGTACTTGTCAAACAACTGGCGAATCTGCCCGGTCACACTGCGATACTCGCTGATAAACTCCTGTTCCGGCGGCGCTGAACCACCGCTGTAGCCGAGGTGACGCGCCAGTTTACGCAGCTCTTTTTTATCCGTTGTAAGTTGATTAAACGACTGATCGTGCAC
>JAMOOS010000239.1 GCA_027065245.1 Desulfuromonadaceae bacterium
AAATGGCACGGCCCTTCGATAAGCCCCATATCCAGTTTGGCATTTTCCACCGCGTTGGCGATATTCTCGCTGTTGTCTATGCTCAGGCTGACGCGTATTTGCGGATAGCGGCGCGAAAAGGTTGCCACCAGACGTGGCAGCAGATAGTTGCCAATGGTGCTGCTGGCGCCGATACACAGATGCCCCATGGGTTGTTCGGCAGTGTCTTCCAGTCGGCGGGAAAAATCTTCCAGTTCAGCCAGAATTGTCTGCGCCTGCGGCAACAACAGGCGGCCACGCTCATTAAGCAGCAGGCGCCGACCACGGCGCTCAAACAAGGCACCACCGTGCTGCCTCTCCAGCGCCGCCAGCGCCATGCTGACCGCCGCCTGGCTCAACAGCAGTTCTTCTGCCACTCTGGTTACCTGACCGTAACGGGCTACCAGTACAAAAATCTGCAACTTGCGTACGCTGATATTCATGCTCATCTATATAAATAAAAATGATAATAAAGGCAACTTTTATCTATTTTTATTTATGATTTGAATCTGCTAGGCTGAAATAAATCAGTTCAAAGGAGATGATTGTCATGACTAAAGGGAACAAGGCTGTTTTTATCATTGGTGTTGTGTGCAGTGCTCTGCCGTGGGCTACACCACCGCTGGCGTTGTGTCTCGGTATCGCCTTCGGCCTGTTGTGGGAAAATCCGTGGAGTGAGCTGTCGGCCACAGCCAGTCGCCTTCTGTTGCAGGCGGCGGTGGTGGGGCTGGGTTTCGGCCTGCCCATCAGCGAGGTTATCGCCGTGGGCAAGCACTCGTTTTTCAGTACGCTTGTCGGGATTTTATGCACCATCGGCAGCGGTTATCTCCTCGGCAAGATGCTGCGCATCCCCAAAACCACCGGCATGTTGGTGGCGTGCGGTACCGCCATTTGCGGCGGCAGCGCTATTGCCGCCATTGCCCCGGTATTGAAGGCGAAGAATGACGAGGCGGCGGTGGCGCTGGCCACGGTGTTTACTCTCAATGCCGTAGCGTTGCTGACGTTTCCCATGTTGGGCCATTATCTCGGCCTCGGCCAGCATCAGTTCGGTGTGTGGGCGGGAATGGCCATCCACGATACCAGCAGTGTGGTGGGAGCTGCCGCCAGTTATGGTCAGCAGGCGCTGGATACCGCCACCACTGTCAAATTGACGCGGGCGCTGTGGATTGTGCCGGTGGCGCTGGTGACCGGTATGCTGGCCAATGCCAACCAAGGGGTCAAAGTGCCGCGTTTTATCATCCTGTTTATTGTTGCGGCGCTATTGCACAGTGCTATTCCGGCGTGGCAGCCGCTGTGGCAGGGGTTATCTACTCTGGCGCACGGCGCCCTGGTGGTCAGTCTGTTTTTTGTCGGCAGCGGTCTTAATCGCGGTTTGCTCAAGCGAGTTGGGCTGCCTACCTTTGCCCAGGGTACCATTCTGTGGGTGATTGTCAGCGGGGCGACGTTGCTGGCGCTGAAGCAGGGGGTGCTCGGTTAATACGGCTGATTACA
>JAMOOS010000240.1 GCA_027065245.1 Desulfuromonadaceae bacterium
CTCCTTTAATCGCGCCGCCGAAGAGCTTACCGGCTTTTCCCGCCACGAAGCCATTGGCCAGCCGTGTTGTGAAATTTTCCGCACCAATGTCTGTTTTAACAACTGCCCGTTACGCGAATCATTTACCAGCGGCACGGCGGTAATTAACCGTGAAGTTGATCTGCTAGTTCGCGATAATCGCGAGATTCCGGTATCGGTTAACGCCTCTTTGCTCAAGGATAAAGACGGAACCATAATCGGTGGCGTAGAGACCTTTCGCGACTTGTCGCAACTGCGTGCTCTCGCCAACGAAGTACAGCATCATTACAGTTTCCAGAATATGGTCAGCCGTAACCCACAGATGCAGCAGTTGTTTGATATCATCCCCGATATTGCCAATAGTGACGTTACTGTGCTAATTCAAGGCGACAGCGGTACCGGCAAAGAGTTATTTGCCCACGCCATCCATAACCTGAGCCCGCGTTGCGACCACCCGCTGGTGATTATCAATTGCGGTGCCTTGCCTGAGCAGTTACTGGAAGCGGAAATTTTTGGCGTAAAAAAAGGCGCCTATACCGGCGCCGTGGCTGACCGCCCCGGTCGCCTGGCCGCCGCCGAAGGCGGCACCCTGTTTCTGGATGAGATTGGCGACCTGCCCCTGCCGTTACAGGTTAAACTGCTGCGAGTACTCGAAAGCAACGAATACCAGGCTCTGGGCAGCGATGTTACCTGCCGCGCTGATGTGCGTTTTATTGCCGCCAGCCATCGCAATATCGAAACCCTGGTTGAACAACAGCAATTTCGCCAGGACCTTTACTACCGCTTAAATGTTATCTGCCTGAAAATTCCATCTCTACGCGATCGCCGTGAAGATATCCCTCTGCTAGTGCAGATGGCACTGGAACGCTTTTGCAACAAATATGGCAAAAAAATCCGTTCATTCAGCAGCGAGGCACTGGAACTACTGCTAAAACATCCATATGATGGCAATATACGCGAGCTGCTGAATATGGTTGAGCGTGCTGTGATTCTATGCCGTAACGAGCAAATAGACGTGGAACATCTTGATATTACCGCGCCAACGGTACTGCCACCACGCCAACGCCGTATAGAACGTGAGGAATTGCAGCATCTACTGCTACGTTTCAGGGGCAACCGTCAGCAAATTGCAACTCACCTCGGAATTAACCGCACAACATTATGGCGCTGGATTAAAAAACACCGCCTGCAAATCTAGGAGCCACAACCGCCATGTTGCAAATGTTGCTTAATGATGCAACGCAACGCAGTAATAATTCTTTTATATTTCAATATATTACCACCACCACAACCATCCATCTGTTAACAATGTTGCACATGCAACGCTGAAAGCCGACATCCGTCTCAAGTAACAACCTGAATATACACGATTTTCTTTTCACCATCCTTCTGGCACGACTCGTGTAATGACGATAGTACCATGCGACGATTTAACAGCAGCAGATCATTGGTGGTAGCGATTCCCAGTTATAATGGCCGGGTTTTTCCGC
>JAMOOS010000241.1 GCA_027065245.1 Desulfuromonadaceae bacterium
CGTGGCGTGAGCTGGCCACCGCGGTGCCGGAGCAGTTGCGTCTGCCCGTTGGTTTCTCTTGTCCATGCGTAGCTATGCCGGGAGTGCTGGTGTTGTCCGGTCCGGCGTGCAGCAGTGCCGCTGGCGCGGCAGCGGCGGATATGCAGCGCTTTTGCGCCGCCTGTGGCGGTGATGACGTCATCAACCGTTTTGCCATGGTGGTGATCAGCGACGACAGTGAGTTTGCCGCAGCAAATTTGAATAACTTTCTCTGGAGTACTTTCACCCGTTCCGACCCGGCGCAGGATATCTACGGTATAGATTCCTTCTGCCGCAATAAACACTGGGGTTGTAACGGCGCCTTAGTGATTGACGCCCGGCGCAAGGCGCACCACGCGCCACCGCTGGAGGACGATCCGGAGATTGAGAAACGGGTCGATAATCTGGGGGCGACAGGTGCCCCGCTGCATGGTATAATTTGAGCTTCGTGTCCGGCTGTGGTAGCTTGACCGGATTAATCAACCGTTGTCCTGGTGGCGACAATAATGGATGGCAGCATGATGTCTGAAGACACACATAAATTCGCATTGCCCAATGTCATCGGCAATACGCCGCTGGTAGAACTGGCCAATATCAATCCCAACCCACGCGTTAAGCTGTTGGCCAAGCTGGAAGGGAGCAATCCCGGCGGTTCGGTCAAAGATCGCCCGGCGTGGTATATGATCAAGAACGCCATTGCCAGTGGCGAGCTGACTAAAGACAAAACTATTCTGGAACCGACTTCCGGCAATACCGGTATCGCTCTGGCCATGATTGGTGCTACTTTGGGCTTCAAGGTGAAATTGGTGATGCCACCGTGCGTAAGCATGGAGCGGCGCAGTGTACTCGAAGCGCACGGTGCCGAGGTGGTGCTGTCGGCGCCGGGCAAGGCTACCGATGGCGCTATTATGCTGGCGCACCAGATTGTTGAAGCTGAACCGGAAAAGTATTTTATGCCCAACCAGTACAGCAATCCCAACAATCCCCTGGCGCATTATGAGACCACCGGGCCGGAGATCTACCGCCAATGCAACGGTCGTGTCGATGCCTTTGTGGCCGGTATCGGGACATCGGGTACGTTGATGGGTACCGGACGGGCGTTGAAGGAGTTTGATCCCTCCATCCGCATCGTCGGTGTGGAACCGACCTTGGGGCATAAAGTGCAGGGGCTTAAAAATATGCGCGAGGCTATTGTCCCCGCCATTTACGATCCCGCCGGGTTGGATGAAAAGATCGTGGTCGAGGATGATGAGGCTTTCGGTTGCGCGCGTGATTTGGCCGTGCATGAGGGGCTGTTTGTCGGTATGTCCAGCGGCGCGGCGGTGGCCGGGGCGCTGAAGATAGCAGCGCAGATGGAGGCGGGAGTTGTGGTTACCCTGCTGCCCGATCGCGGTGATCGCTATCTCAGTACTGTGTTGTTCCGTTCTACCTGTGCCTGCTGTCCACCGTAGCCGGGTCAGGTATTTGTCTGAAGTGCAATAATCGGGAGGAAAACGTGTCGCCTTTTACCTGTGTTCTCGGCAGCGGTCACGCTGTACCGCCGCGCATTCTTACCAACGCTGAACTGGAGCAGATGGTTGACACCAGCGAGGAGTGGATCATTGAGCGTTGCGGTATCCGCCAACGGCATATCGCCGCACCCGGCAGCGCCTTGTCCGATCTGGCGACCCAGGCGGCGCAGCAGGCGCTGAGCGCGGCGGAGGTGGCCGCCGCTGATATCGACATGATTATCGTTGCCACGGTGACCGGAGATATGAAGTTTCCCGCCATGGCCTGCCTGATTCAAGAGAAATTACAGGCTGATAACGCTGCCGCCTTTGACGTTTCCGCCGCCTGTAGCGGTTTTCTCTATTCCCTGCACCTGGCCGACAGCCTGATGCGCACCAGCGGTTACCGGCATATTCTGGTGATTGCGGCAGAGATGCTCAGCAGCATGGTCAACTGGCAGGATCGCAATACCTGCGTACTGTTCGGTGATGGTGCCGGTGCGGTGGTTTTGGGGCGCTCCGACGGCAGTAACGGTCTGTTGAGCACCTATGTCAAGAGCGATGGTCGCCATCATAAGTTGCTGTTCAACCCCGGCGGCAGCCAGCATCCCCCCAGTCACGAAACGATCGACAATCAGTTGGCCACCATCAACATGGCCGGGCGCGAGGTGTTCCGCCACGCCGTGGTCTCCATGACCGATGCTTTGAATGCCGCTCTGGAACAGGCTGGTTTGACGAGCGCCGACATCGATCTGCTTATCCCCCACCAGGCCAATATCCGTATCATAGAGGGGATCGGCAAGCGCTGTAAAATTCCCGCCGACAAGGTGTATGTCAATGTCGATCGCTATGGCAACACCTCTGCCGCTTCGGTGCCCATCGCCCTTAACGAGGCCTGGCGTGGCGGGCGTATCAGCAGTGGTGATATAGTTGCCCTGGTGACCTTTGGTGCCGGACTTACCTGGTCGGCGTGTATCATCCGCTTTTAACTCTACAAACCGTATTCCTTAATCTTGTAGTGCAGTGAGCGCAGGCTGATCTCCAGCAGTTTGGCCGCCTGGACGCGGTTGCCGCCGGTTTTTTCCAGTGCGGCGCTGATATGGTTGCGTTCCAGGCGGGCGATGGCCTGCTTTAACGACAGGTTGTCGGGGGCGCTGGCACTGGTGACCGTGCTGGCACTGGCGGTAGTCAGTTCCGGCGGCAGATCGGCGCTGGCGATGGTGTCGGAACTGTGGAAGATCATGATTTTTTCCATGGCGTTTTCCAGCTCGCGCACGTTGCCCGGCCACGGGTAGTTTTGCAGTATTTCCAGAGCAGTGGCGCTCAGTTGCGGCTGTGGTCGCTGTTCGCGGCGGGCGATGCGCTGGAGAAAATGGTGGCACAGCGCCGGGATATCTTCACTGCGCTGGCGCAGTGGCGGCAGTTCCAGTTCCACCACCGCCAGGCGGTAGTAGAGATCTTCGCGAAAGGTGCCGTCGGCCACGGCCTGTTTTAGATCGCAGGCGGTGGCGGCGACGATGCGGGCGTTTATTTTGCGTGGCCTGGTTTCGCCCACCGGACGTACTTCCCCCTCCTGCAATACGCGCAGCAGTTTCGGCTGCGTCTCCAGTGGTAATTCACCGATCTCGTCTAAAAACAGAGTGCCGTTGCCAGCGGCGGCAAACAGGCCGGGATGATTTTTGTCGGCGCCGGTAAAGGCGCCCTTGCGGTGGCCGAACAGTTCGCTTTCGATGAGGTTGGCGGCGATGGCGCTGCAGTTTATCGCCACAAACGGCTGCTTGGCGCGCGGGCTGCCGTCATGCAGAGCGCGGGCGACGAGTTCCTTACCGGTACCGGTTTCACCGTGAATAAGTACCGGCGAGTTGACCTGCGCCAGGGTGGCAACTTTGTCCATCAGTTTGCACATGGCGGCACTGCTGCCCACCGTCCTGGCAGCGGCCGCGCCACGACTTAGCTGCTGGCGCAAGACGGAGTTTTCCCGCTGCAGGCGCAGCCGTTCACAGGCTTTTTTCAGAGTCAGGACAATTTCGTCGGGGCGAAACGGTTTGGAAATGTAATCGTAGGCACCGGCGCGCATACATTCCAGCGCCGTCTCCACATTGCCGTAAGCACTCATCATGATGATGATCTGCTGCGGATATTGTTGCAGGGCGGCGCGGATAAATCCCATGCCGTCGAGCTGTGGCATGCGTATATCGCACAGAACCAGCTCGTATTGCTGTTGCTCAAGCATGGCTAAACCGCAGCGGCCATTCTCGGCTTCGTCTACCAGGTAGCCTTCGCTGGTGAGGATGGTGCGCAGCAGGTGGCGCAGCGATGGTTCGTCGTCGATGACAAGCAGGCGTTTGTCGCTGTTGCTCATGGTTCAACCTTTGTGTACCGGCAGTGAAAGGGTAAAACAACTGCCCGTGTTCAGTTGTGAAGTAACGGTGAGCTCGCCGCCACAGTCGCGGGCAAGCTGAAAGCTGATGTACAATCCCAGCCCCCGACCCCTGCCGGTAGCTTTGGTGGAAAAAAACGGGTCAAAAATTTCACATAATTGCTCAGGGGCGATGCCGCAACCGTTGTCACTTACGCTGATGGTGATAACAGCATCAACCTGTGATGCTCTTAATTCTATGGTGCCATCGACGGCGGTGGCATCTTTAGCATTGATAATAAGATTGATAAGAATCTGCTGCAACTTGTGGCTGGCGATGGCCGCTTCACCAACGTTGTCAGCGACTACGCAGCTAAAGCGGCGTTGCTTGAGCACGCCCTGATCGCGCAGCAGGGCGCAACTGTGGTTAATAACCGCCCCTGTGTCACAGTGCCCGCTGTCGTCAATGGGCGCCGGCGCGGCAAAATCGAGCATCTCCTGCACCAGCTTGTTCATTCGTCCCGTTTCGTGCAGGGCGCGCTCCAGCATATCCAGTTGGTCGCTGTCGGCACTGCGTTTTACCAGTTCGAGATAACCGATGACAGCACTTAACGGGTTGCCCAGCTCGTGGGCGATACCGGCGGCGAGATTACCTACGGCAGCTACCCGCTCCGACTGGGCCAGATGATGGTGGGCAATGCGTAATTGTTCGTTGGTGGCGCGCAATTCCTCCAATTGCCGGTGCAGGCTGGCGGCCATATTGTTGAACGCCTGGCCCAGGGTGACAATCTCGCGCGGGCCGGTCAATTCCACCCGGCGCTCCAGTTCGCCGCTGCTGATGGCGGCGCTGGTGGCGGTGAGGCTGACGATGGGGCGGATGACGGCACGGTTGAGCATAAACACTGCCGTGCCTACCAGTACCAGACCGTAGGCGAGACAACAGGCCAGTGCCAGCAGATGCAGATTGATCACCTGTTGGTGAATGGTGTTCAGGTCGTAGCGCAAGCACAACACCGCCCGCATGGTGGTGCCGCTTTTGACCGCTACGGCAATATCGACAAAATGCTGCGGGGCGATGGAGAACAGCATCTCCTCCCAGTTGCGCGGATAGTGGAGGGTGATGGTATACGGTTGCCAGCGCAGGGTTTGTTTAAGTTGCAGTGCTGCCGCCGGTGAGAGCAGGTGGCTGTCGCCGCCGATTGTCTCACCGTTAACCCGCTGCAGACACCAGCTTTTGAGCTTGTCGATGCGGGCGATATCGTTGAGGCGGGACGACATTTTGCTCAACGGAATTTCGTCAAGCAGGGCGGCTATCCCCTGCGCCGTGCGGGTATGGCTGGTGATGGCGTTTTCCAGCAGTTGTCCTTCACTCATGCGCAGCAGCAGCAGGGCGACAAACACCAGCGCCGCACCCACCAGCAGGCTGGTGGAGATGACAATCTCACTGCGCAGGGACATGGGGCGTTTCATGTTTGCTCCATGTGACCAGCATTGCGCAGGCTGGTATAGCCGTTGCTGCCGATGATAATGTGGTCGAGTACGTCGATGCCGAGAATCTGCCCCGCTTTAACCAGGCGGTTGGTGGTGGCGATATCCTCGCGGCTGGGAGCGGGATCACCTGATGGATGGTTATGCGCCAGAATGATGGCCGCTGCCGATTCGCGTACCGCCGGGTTGAACACTTCGCGCGGGTGGACGATGCTGGCGGTAAGGCTGCCGGTGGAGATGGTGATGTCGCGGATAAGGATGTGTTTGGCGTCCAGCAGCAGGGCGAGAAAATGTTCTTTGTTGCTGTGCAGAAAGCGGTTGCGATAGCGGGTAAATACATCGTCGGCACTGTTGAATTGCGCGCCGGGCTTAAAGGCCTCGGCGCTGAAGCGCCGTGCCAGCTCAAACACCGCCTGCAATTCCGCCGCTTTGGCCGGACCGATACCGCTGTAGCCGCACAACTCGGCAGTGTTGGCGGCGGCCAGCTTGTGCAGCGAGCCGAAGCCGTCGAGCAGTCGCCGTGCCTGGTCGACGGCGCTTATATGCGCAGCGGCGTCGCCAGTGCGCAACACCAGCGCCAGCAGTTCGGCATCGCTTAAGGTATTGGCACCGGCGGCCAGCAGTTTTTCGCGCGGGCGCTCAGCGGCAGGCCAGTCCTTGATGCGGCGCATGGCATCCTGGGGGGGCGCGGAATCGCTCATGGTTGCGCTCCGTTGTTGGTCATGCCATCATGTGAATCTGGCTGTAGAGGATGAACCCCAATAATATTACCGCCAGCCAGCACGACAGAATGTCGGTGCTTTTGGTGGGTGGGTTCTGAGCCAGAGCGATGGTTTCCTCGGCGATTGCCTCGGCTGGACTGCGGGCGATAATCTCATTGAGCATCTGCGGGAAATCGGCGTAGGCGTTGGAGAGGATGAGAAAGTCATCACCGGCTGCCAGGGTAATGAAGGCGCGTTTTTTTATCTGCAGGGTATCCACAGCGGTAATGTCGGCAAAGCGCAGCCGCTTATGGCGTAAAAATTTGCGCGCAGTGATGGCTTCATCGTCGATAACAGTCTGACGGAAGGCGCACTCCACCAGCAGAATCAACACCGGAAGTGACATGACGCCGAGAATGATGACTTTAGCCGGTGGTTGCTTGAGGATAATACAACTGGCCATCAGGGCGGCTATCTCCAGTGTCAGCAGCGCCAATGGAATGAGAAAGCCTTTGCGGATGCGAAAACTCATGATAATCGGATCTCCCTGTGCCGAGGCACGTGAGGTGTGTGTAGATACTAATAAATTAAATTGGCGCCACTGTCAATCAGGAGCTGATATCAAACAGAACATCCAGCGTCTGCTGCACAGTGGCTACGCCCTGCACCGTAATACCGGCGGGAACCTCCAGGGAGCGGATATTGCCCTGCGGCATGATGCAGCGCTCAAAGCCGAGGCGTGCCGCCTCCTGCACGCGCAGTTCCGGTCGTGCCACGGCACGGATCTCTCCGGCCAGGCCGGTTTCGCCGAAGATGATGGTGCGGCGCGGGATAATTTTGTTCAGATGGCTGGAGACCAAGGCGACTAGAATGCCGAGGTCGGCGGCGGGTTCGTCGATTTTTACCCCGCCAGCGACATTGACAAAAATATCGTGATTGAGCAAAGAGATACCGGCCTTTTTCTCCAGCACTGCCACCAGCAGTGCCACACGGTTATGATCTATCCCCATGGTGGTACGCCGTGCCGTGCCGTAGGGGGCGCTGGACACCAGCGCCTGCAGTTCCACCAGAATGGGACGGCTGCCCTCCAGCGAGGTGATGACCACGCTGCCGGGAGCGTCCTCGGCGCGCTCGGCGAGAAATATCTCCGATGGATTATTCACCTGGCGCAGACCGCGGTCACTCATCTCAAACACGCCGATTTCGTTGGTGGAACCGTAGCGGTTTTTTACCGCACGCAAAATGCGGTAAGGATGGCCGGGGTCGCCTTCAAAATAGAGAACCGTATCCACCATGTGTTCCAGTACCCGCGGCCCGGCAATACTGCCGTCCTTGGTGACATGGCCGACGATGAAGGTGGGAATACCGCTGTGCTTGGCCAGTTGCATCAGCATTCCGGCGCACTCGCGTACCTGGCTGACACTGCCCGGCGCCGATTCCAGAGCAGAGGTAAAAATGGTCTGGATAGAATCCACCACCAGAAACGCCGGTTTGATCTCCTTTACCCGGTCGAATATCCGCTCCAGCGCTGTTTCCGCCAGCAGAAACAGCTCGCTGGCGCTTATCTGCAACCGTTGCGCCCGCAGTTTAACCTGCAGGGCCGATTCTTCGGCGGTAACGTACAATACCTTGCGCTGCTGCGCCAGGGCCGCCACTGCCTGCAGCAGCAGGGTCGATTTGCCGATACCGGGATCGCCGCCGATGAGAATAAACGAGCCGGGGACGATGCCGCCGCCCAGCACCCGGTCGAGCTCGGCGATAGCGCATGGCTGCCGCTGCTCAGCGCCGCCGCTGATCTGTTCCAGACGCAGGGCGACCGCGCTGTCGCCACCGCTAGCAGCCGTGGCGCTGCTGCGCGGCGACGTTGGTGCAAGCGTTTCCTCGACAAAGCTGTTCCACTGCTGGCAGTCGGGGCATTTGCCCAGCCATTTAGGACTCTGGCTGCCGCAGTTGGAGCAGGTATATACGCTGCGCGGTTTCTTACCGGCCATATTGCTTTCTTCCCTCAAACGGTTCACTATTTACCGACGTATGATATATAAGTTGTCCGGGTAATGCCAACGCTTTCGTCAGGTAACGGCAAGCCGTCAGCGAACAACAGGCGGCT
>JAMOOS010000242.1 GCA_027065245.1 Desulfuromonadaceae bacterium
GGCTGTTTAACAGCGGCCAGGCGCTGGTGGCTTGCGGCGTAATGGGGGCTATGGCCAGCGCCTGCGTTACCACCGGCACCATCATTGGCCATCAACAATTACTGCAGGAGCTGTACAAGTGCAGTTAAACAGAGTAGTTATTACCGGTATGGGAGCGGTTTCCCCCTTTGGCTGCGGCGTGAGCAGGCTGTGTGATGCGCTGTACTCTGGCGCCAGCGCCGTGGCGTTTTATCCGCCTGCCGCCGAGGTGCGCGGTCTGCGCTGTCTGGTGGCGGCAGCTGTGCCGCCGGTGGATGCGGCACAGATTCCGCGTCGCTTTCGCCGTTCCATGTCGGCCATGTCCATCTACGCCGTGCTGGCGGCGGGAGAAGCGCTGCGCCAGGGGCGGGTGGACGACGAGTTGTGTCGCAGTGGCCGTCTGGGAGTGGCGGTGGGTTCAACGGTGGTCAGTTCGGCGGTGTCGGAGCGTTTTTTCGGCGACTATTTTCCCGACAACAACATCGAAAAGATGAAAACCACGCTGTTTTTTCAGCTTATGAACCACACCTGCGCCAGCAATGTCGCCCAGAGTTACGCTATCAGTGGCCGTCAACTGGCTCCGGCGGCGGCCTGCGCCACCGGCAGCCAAGCTATCGGCTTTGCCTGCGAAATGATCGCCGCCGGGCGCCAGGATATGATGCTGTGCGGTGGTGCCGATGAACTGCATCCCCTCACCAGCGCTACTTTTGACGTGATGAACGCCGCCAGTACCGCTTATAACGACGATCCAGGCCAGACGCCGCGCCCCTTTGCCGCCGACCGGGACGGTATGGTGTGTGGCGAGGGTGCCGGGGTGGTGCTGCTCGAATCATTGCCGTCGGCGCTGCGGCGCGGCGCCGATATTCTGGCCGAGGTGGTCGGTTTCGCCACCGCCAGCGACACCGGCAGTATCGCCAACCCCGATGCCGCTGTGATGGCGCGCTGTATGACGGCGGCGCTGGATGACGCTGGAATCAGCGCTGCACAGGTGGATTATGTCAATGCCCACGCCACCGCCACCGAGTCGGGCGATATCGCCGAGAGCCAGGCCATCGAGCAGGTGTTTGGCAGCGCCATGGCGCTTAGCAGCCTCAAGGGGCATATCGGCCATACTCTGGCGGCGTGCGGAGCGCTGGAAACCATCGCCTGCGTGGAGATGATGCGCTGCGGTCGGCTGCTGCCGACGCTGCATCTGCACCAGGTGGACGAGCGTTGCGCCTGTCTGGACTATGTGCGTGCCGTGCGCGAACGGCAGGCTGAAATAATCGTTAAAAACAATTTCGCCCTTGGAGGGGTCAACACCTCTCTGGTGTTAAGGAGGTATCACGCGTGAGCAACGATGAAATCATCGCCAAAATAAACGCCGCCCTGGTGGAGGAATTTGAACTTGATCCGGAGATGATGCGGCCGGAAGTGTCCATCTACGAGGACCTGGGTCTTGACAGCCTTGATACCGTGGATATGGTGATCGTG
>JAMOOS010000243.1 GCA_027065245.1 Desulfuromonadaceae bacterium
TGAATGCGGTCGAACTGCCAGCCTGCCCCTACCCATTCGTTGATAATTTTTTCCAGCGTTTCATCAGTTACCACTGATGTCTCCACCACTTTGTATTCAGTCATAATCATGCCCCGCGCCTGCACATTTAATAAAAGGAGATAAAATCTAATTTGCAAATACGCTACAGTTAGGCTAAAGTAAAAAACCTGCGGCGGTGCACTTACCGGTGTCGCCGCGCTGCCACTGTTTGACTACGCGTACTTACAACATATAACAAGGGGTTTAATGATGAGCACTCGGGCACCAAAGTCAAGAAAAACCTGGTTGTTGGGCGTTATCTTCGGGATTTTGTGCGCGCTGGTGGTGGTACTGGCGTCAGGATTTATGGTAGAAACCACCAATACCGACGAGTTTTGCGCCCGCTGTCATGTGATGAAACCATTTCGCCAGGCGTGGCAGGATTCAATTCACGGCGGCAAAAACCGCCAGGGGTTTGCGGCCCAGTGCGTCGACTGCCATCTGCCTCACGGTAATTTTGTCGAGTATCTGGTGACCAAGGCCATCACCGGCACCGGCGATGTAATAGCCAATCTCAGCATCGACGGCAAAACCTTCGACTGGGCCGCCAATGCCGAGAAGAACCGCCCCGATTTTACCTACGACAGCGCCTGCCGCCACTGCCACCATAATCTGACCGGCCCGGGACTGCCCCGTGGCGGTTTTTTGGCCCATCGCGCCTATTTGCGCGGCGAAACCGACAAGCATTGTTCCACCTGCCATCCGCATGTGGGACACAAGGATATGCTACAGACCGTTGAACGTTTTTACCAGCGTCAGCGTTAACCACGACAAAGAACAAGGAGGGTAATGTGAAGCAGCGAGCAATCAGGATAAGCGTAGTTTTAAGCGCCATGCTACTGGCATGGACGGGATTGGCTGGTGCCGAAACGCCCAATCTGGCGCCGCGCAAAATCGAAATCAACCGTGGCTACACCGCTGAAGCGTCTAAATGCATCAGCTGCCACGCCGACAAGACACCGGGCATTGTGGAGGACTGGAAGCTGGGCAAAATGGCGCACGCCGGTGTATCCTGTTACGATTGCCACGTGGTGGAAAAGGACTCGGCCATGGCCAGTCAGTGTTCCGGGCTCAAGGGCACGGCTGTGTTCATTTCGCCCATGGTATCGTCCAAAACCTGCTCCCGCTGCCATCCCAGTGAAGTCAAGGAGTTTCTCAAAAGCGGTCACGCAGATCTCTCGCGTGCCGCTGTTTACGACAAAAACAAGGCTGGCGGCAAACTGGTGGCGCTGCAGCTTGCCTGTGAGGGCGGCGGGTTTATCGGCGTAGACGGCAAATCGCCCCTCAATCAGGCTTCGCGTCGCTCCGGGTGCCAAATGTGCCACGGCTCGGTGGTAGAGCTGGGCCCCGACAACAAGCCCATCAACAACAGCTGGCCCGGCGGCGTCGGCACTCTGTATCCCGACGGCTCTGTCGGCACCTGCACCG
>JAMOOS010000244.1 GCA_027065245.1 Desulfuromonadaceae bacterium
CAACGATGTCAAAGCATCGTTTACCTGTGAGGAACATGGCGCTGCCAGCGGCGAACACGCCCTGACAACGCTGCTGGAGCAGCTGCCAGTCGGCTCCGACGCTGCCGCGCAGGCTGTCGCCGCAACTGTCGAACAAGGCGGCTATCTGGGAGTGGCCACCACCACGCCGGTCTCCTACGTTACCCGGGTATTCCGTACCGTGCCGTTCACCCACGGCGACAGCGCGGCGCTAAAGGTGCTGGCGGCGCTGCTGAAATCGAGTTTTCTCCATCGCGAAATCCGCGAAAAAGGCGGCGCCTACGGCGGCATGGCCACCTGCAACAGTGAAGCGGGGCTGTTTGCCATGCTCTCCTACCGCGACCCCCACCTGCTGCGCACGCTTAAAGTGTATGACGAAGCGGTGGCATGGCTGCGCAGCGGAGCCTTCGGCCAGCAGGAGATTAAGGAAGCGCTACTGACGGTGTTCAGCGCCATCGACAAACCCCTGTCCCCCGCCGGTCGCGGCAGCAACGAGTTCACCAATTTTATCCAGGGACTGACACCAGAACTGCGTCAGCAGTTTCGCCAGCGCCTGCTGGCGGTGGACAAGAAACAACTGCTGACCGTGGCAGAACGCTACTTAGGCGCCAACAGCGCCAGCAGCGTGGCGATACTGTCCAACAGCGATGCTTTGACCAAAGCGCAGCAGGAGTTGCCGCAACTGCGCATTGAGCATTTGTAACGTTGGTACCTGGCGGAAAAAAAGACAAATAAAAACAGCGCCGCACCACACAGACTGTGGTACGGCGCTGCTAATAAATATCTACGCGCTCCAGCTGATGTCGACAACTTAACGGGCGATCTGCAACTCCACCATAAACTCGCCGTCGTCCGACTCAAACGGTATCATTACCCACTCAGCATCGGCAATACATTCCACATGATAGTCGGCACCAAATACATACGACGGCATCGACAGGATTATATCGCTGCCACCTTCATCCAGCACCATTTTTATGCTCCCAGCCAGCATATTGGCTAATTCGCCAAAGGCGTCAGTCACATCCTCACCCACACAATCCACGGTAAGTCCGAGAAAACGCTGCGTTATAGCCATGGCAACATCCTCGCCGGCGTGAATCGCCACCATGCCTCTGCACTGACCGCCAAAACCGACAATACCGGAAACCGAATCGGTAAAGTAACTCACCAGCACCGGCAACGCCGGTTGCGGTGTGGTCTCAAGCATGATCATGGTTTCAAACACTTCCTGTGTCACATCAATGGTTATCTGCTCCAGATCCACAACCCCTCCCATCAGATAATCACATCCAACTTAATTAGCCACCAACCAGTGCGCATGGTACAAAACACCCCTGTCTCTGTCAAACAGCAATTTCATTCTACCTTTTAATTGTATCGGCATCAGCCGCTGTAACGGCGATAGCCATGGCAATCTCGTCGCAGTCAGGAAATTTCG
>JAMOOS010000245.1 GCA_027065245.1 Desulfuromonadaceae bacterium
TGGCGGCGCCAATAGCCGCCGCTGTTTTGCCGCGCCGACAGCCGACACCGACGATAATATCCTTTACCGCCTCGGTGGTGGTGGAGATCACCGGCTCGGCGCCGATGATGTTGGCGATGGCGACGGTCATATCGTTGGCACCGCCCTCGTGGCCGCTGAGCAGGCTTATGGCGTGGCGGCCACCGGCATCAACACACACCACCGCCGGATCGCGCAGCTTATGCTCAACATGGGGGGCGATGGCGCGCACCACCAGCCCGCACGGGGCGATGTAGACCAAATTGTCGCAGCGCCGAAACAGCGTAGCGGTAAGATCGTATACCCGCTCGAATGTGATTACCCCCGCTGGCGTCGCCACGCTGTGGTGCAGGTATTGCTCCACCGCCATGGCAGCGGCTATTCGTTCCATAACCCGCAGCCCCTGGGGGGAAAACGTGATAACGGCGCAACTCATGAGCCCTCGCGCGCGGCGCGGTAGCCGTGGCTGAAGTGGCGGTGATACAGGCGCGACACCGGAATATCGCGTGCCAGCGCCGGGCCGACGATAATCATGGCGGTGCGCTGAATTCCGGCCTGCATCACCTGCTTCGCCAACGTGGCCAGAGTAGCGCTTATGGCAACCTCGTCTGGCCAACTGGCGCGGTACACCACCGCCGCCGGGCAGTTTTCGCCGTAGAATCCGGCCAGTTCGGCACATACTTCTTCCAGCTTGTGTACCGACAGAAACAGGCACAACGTTGCCCTGGTGCGTGCCAGTTCGGCCAGCTCCTGTTCCGGCGGCAGCGGTGTGCGGCCGCTGGTACGGCCCAGAATAATGGTCTGGGCGATCTCCGGTGCCGTCAGCTCGCATTTAAGCGTTGCCGCCGCCGCCTGAAACGAGCTCACCCCCGGTACCACCGTATAGGCGATGCCGTGTTTGTCGAGCACATTCATCTGTTCGCGGATGGCGCCGTAGATGGAAGGATCGCCGGTGTGCAGCCGGATTACGTCCAGCTCGCGCCGCCGGGCATCGACAAATACCTGTTCCATCTCCTCCAGGGTCATGGCGGCGGAATCGTACAGTTCGGCGTTATCCGCTACCAGCGCCACCACCTGCGGGCTGACCAGCGATCCGGCATAAATGCACACCCGGCAGTTTTCCAGCAACCGCCGCGCCTTCACCGTAAGCAGCTCCGGATCTCCCGGCCCGGCGCCGACAAATATTACCTGCATATAGTTCTCCTTCCATAAATGGATAGATTTATCACAGCAAAGCCGGGACCGTTTCCCCGTGAATCTGGGGACAGAGCCAGGTTTGCCTACACGGGCGGGTACGGGGGCCCGCCCCTACGGTGCAGCGCTGCTACGAACATATCCAGTGCCTGCGGGCGCGAGGCCAGGTGCAGGTGGACGTAGCTGGCGAGGATGTTGCCGCGCTGGTAGCCTTCTGCGCAGATGGTGCCGCTGCGGTTGTGG
>JAMOOS010000246.1 GCA_027065245.1 Desulfuromonadaceae bacterium
AATTTACGCCGCTTTTCCAACTGTTCTGGATAGAAACGTTCCCGTTACACGCTACCAGTCGAACCAGGCGGCAAACAGCTTGTGCCCTCCATACCAGCCGACAGCGGCACCGAAGCAGGAGGCAAAATAGGCGCTCATAATCCCGATTCCAGCCCCTATGTACCAGCCCAGATAACTGCCCAAGGTAGAAAAAATAAGCAACAATAGCCATCTCATAATAACAGTGCCGCCTAAATGGGCGTTATCTTGATGGTAACGCGCCGATTGATCTGGCGGCCTTGAGCGGTAGCGTTACTGGCTATTGGCTGACTTTCACCAAAACCGACACTGGTGATACGATTGGGAGAAACGCCATCGGCAATAAGGATGTTACGCACCGCGTTGGCGCGATTCTCCGACAGGCGCTGATTATAGCTTTCATTGCCGGTACTGTCGGTGTGACCAACTATGAGAATCTTTGTTTTTCCAAACTCGTTCAACACTTGAGCCAGTTGCGCTACACCGCGCTGTGCTTCGGGTCGGAGAATGAATGAATCAACATCAAACTGGTTGTCGCTGCGGAAGGTAACATACAAAATATTCCCCTGCCTTTCGATGTTAACCCCTTCCACTGATGCCATGGCCATACGCATTTTTTCTTCCTGCCGATCCATATAATAGCCGATTCCGGCGCCAGTGCCGGCACCGACCGCGGCACCAATACCGGCACCAATAAGAGTAGCCTTGGTATCACCGCCAGCTAACTGCCCCACCAGCGCGCCAGTGGCCGCCCCGGCCAGAGCGCCGATTCCAGCACCTTTTTGGGTTCGGTTCATGGGTTCGGCACAACCGGCCAGCATCATTGTTACCAGCAGTAAAGCAATTGTCATCCGTTTCATTGTGTAATCACCTTTGATTCGCAAGAATAAGTCCAGGCTGCGCGATATTATCGCCGCAGAAAATATAACCAATATTCTCTACATAATAAAACTGCACTGCTGGCAACGCAACCATAAAAACAGCACGATGATTGCCATTTAGCGCCACAACAGGTATAACGGTATAAAATTTCAGCAGTAATCTAACCAATAGAGAGGTAAAGACATTTTGACAGCTAAACTTACCGGCAAACAGTGCCGCTACCTGCGCGGCCTCGGCCACCATCTGCAACCAGTGGTTATGATAGGCAAAGACGGCATAAGCAGCAATCTCACCAATGCGGTAGAGGAGGCCCTGGAAAAGCACGAACTGATCAAACTGCGCCTGCAGGAAGGATGTATGCTGGAGCGGCGTGAAGCCGCCGATCTGCTGGCTGCAGGATGTAACGCCGCCGTGGCGCAGATTCTCGGCAACACCATTCTGCTTTACCGCCCGTCGGAGGAAAACCTCATAACGCTGCCGACAGCGGCAGGCAACTGAACAACGGCAGGCAATCATGCGCATCATCAGCGGCAGCGCCAGAGGAACC
>JAMOOS010000247.1 GCA_027065245.1 Desulfuromonadaceae bacterium
AACCATGGCACGGGCCATGCGGGTTATAGCCGATCAGTTTGAGAACCGGGAGCATTGTGTGGTGAAAATCATCAGCGGTGGTTCCGGTTATTTGTATCGGGGGATAAAGATTAATCGCGTCGGTGATTTATACCTGCCTGGAAGCAGTGATTATATTGACCGCTGCCGGCAGGAACAATTGCTTGGTAAAACGGCGGTTATCGGTGTCAACCGGGCGGTGCTGCTGGTGGCAAAAGGCAATCCCCTGCATATCAGCGCCGATCTGCACAACTTTATCAATGGTCGTTACCTAACCTTGTTGGCTGATGCGGAAAGTGGTTCAATCGGGGAAGAAGCAAAGTCGATTCTGGGGCGTTTTGGCCTGTATGAGCAGGCGGTGCGCCAGGTGCTGTACCTCAGTGTGGATAGCAGCGATCTGGTTAACGAAATCGCCGCCGGTCGCGCCGATCTGTCGCTGAATTGGCGTGGGGCAGTTTACGCCTTCGGGGCGCATACGGCTGTCGAAACTATAGCGCTCCCGCCTGATGTAGCTAAAGCGCATCTTCTCTCTGTAGCGGTGCTCAAATACAGTATCGACCCCGAACTGGCCGGTCGTTTTGTCGATTATGCTGCCTCGACAGCGGGTCGGCAGGTGTTGCGTCGCTTCGGTTTGTGGGAGGATGGTGATGAGTAGCGACTCAGCGGTCGGACGCAGCAGTATTATCCCGTTGATTTTACTGGTATTGGTGATATTGGGTGGCTTTGCCATGCTGGTTGTTCGTCACGGCGATATGCGCCAGTTCGATCGCATGTTGCAGCGCCGCCTTGGTAACGCCATCGCCTGCAAGGATATCAGTACCAACATTGTTGATAACTTACAGCGCCTTTCTATTGCCTTTGACCAGGCCATCATTTCGGTTAATACCAAAAAACAGCAGCAATTGTTCGACAGTATCAAAACCACCAGTGAGCAGATGACGGCGACGCTGGCGGTGCTGGAACACGGTGGCATAATCCATCCGTTGCTGGTGCGCAACGATGCTGACCACCACACCTTTACTGATACCATCGAATATACGCCGCCGCGGCATGAACGCTACAACGTGACTGTGCTGGCGTTGCGCCCGCAATTGGTGATCCTGCGGGAAAAAATCGTAGAGATGCGGCAACTGGCGGCATTGCGCAACAAGTTGCTTCGCAACGGTGCCGCGCCACAGCAGGTGATAGAGGCGGGGGTGGCTACTTTGCACCGCGCTGGCAATGTCAGTGTGCTGCTGGAGCGGATGCGCGAGAATGCCAACAATCTGGTTTGCAAGGCCAGTATGGAGTTGCGTGATGTGCGCAAGGAGAACAGCCGTTTGCGCGCCATGCGGGAGCAGTGGTACATCAACTGGGCGCTGGCTATTATTGCCGGGGTGTTTGTTTTTGTGATTCTGATTTATCTCCACCTGATTGCCACCCATCGGC
>JAMOOS010000248.1 GCA_027065245.1 Desulfuromonadaceae bacterium
CAGCACTGTGGCGGCGACATCGTGCAGCAACCGCTGCAGTTCATCATCGCCACACGCCAGCAGGCACCGCTGTTCCTCCAGCCGCTGCCAAATCAGCTCCATGCACTGGTGGAGGATGTTTCCCTTGACGCGCATATCCATCCCGCGCCGGGGAACCTCCAGCGCCACTGCACCGAGGCGATGGCGGGCATACGCCCGAAACGGGCACAGGGCCTGATCGCGCAACAGGGTACTTCCGCCGGATACCGGACGGCTCAACTCATCTGCCGTCATCGCTATGCCGCGCTCATCGACAAGACACTGCATGGCAGCACGCCAGTCGGCGGCGGCACAGCTATCAGCACTAACCAGCGGATGATCGAAGGAAATTGCCGCCGGGATGAATGGGCTCGGCTCGACGGCGCTGCCGTTGCTGCAACGGGAATAACTCAGGCGCAGCTGCGCCGCCAGCGTCAGCAAACGCTCCATCATGGCGGCGGATCTGCCATTTTCATGCTCTATACTGCTGTGCGGCATCCGGGCAGCGCGCTGCAACGGCAGGGGCAAAAACGGATTGTATTCCAGCCGCCCCGGCATCACCTGCTGATTAAGACCCATCACCCAGGCGGCATCAAAACCTAAACCGACACTTTCCAGCAGGCCGATCACCTGCAACCGCCGCCCGGTGCTGCGCGGCTGGAACACCTGTTGGCGACACAGATGGCGCAACCAAGCACAGGCATTGGCGCGCCTGCAGGGGGGATGAACCAACTCCAGAGATGCCAGTTCGGGCAGCAGCTTCTCGTGCCACACCTGCAACAACTGGTAGCTTTCACTATCCAGAGGACGCTCTCCCGGCCAGCCGAGCTGGTGTAACACAGTAGAAAAACGCTCGCGCCAGGTTGAGATGGGCAGCGCATCATCAGCGGCAATATATTCGCGCAAGCGGGCAACGGCAGTGACAAAAACGGGGATTGAGATGGCGCTGCGACGCACCAGCGCGGCGACATCCGCCAGGGGAACGCTGGTAAAATTGTGTCGGCGCAACCACTGTTCAAAGCGCGCCCGTGGCACAGCCTCATCTGCGCTCCCAAACCACGGCGAGCGCAGCAGATAACTTAACGTAGAAAAGTCCGGCACGGCAGTACAGCTCAGCAGTTCCAGCGCCGTAGCGATCATGCCGTAGCCATCCAGCGCTCGTCCCAGAGAGATATTGAGCTCATTGGCGCTGTCCGTATGTTGCTGCAGGCGGCTGAAACGGCGGACGATCTCGCCCTGCAGGCGCTGCAACTCCGGCACCACCAGCGCAACGGTGGTGTCGGTGCTACCGCGCAACTGTTGCTGCGCCCAGTGCAGCATGGCATCCAACTCCTGCTCTTCGTCGGCATAGGCGGCACCACTCACCGCGACAGCACCACGGTAACGCGGCACCAGGGTGTTTACCTCACAACCGCAGCGGCGCAACC
>JAMOOS010000249.1 GCA_027065245.1 Desulfuromonadaceae bacterium
GATTGAGTACACCAACAGCGATGGCGAGATTGTCAGGATTCCGGCTTTTTCCGCCCTGATTCAGCTCTCCAAAGGCAGTAGTGACATCAATATTCTGTCGGCGCCGCGCCTGCTGACCTCCGATAACGAAGAGGCGGAAATTGTCGTTGGCCGCAACGTGCCCATCATTACCTCGCGCCTCAACGATCCCGGCGGCAGCAGCGGGATTACCCAGAGTGTGGCGGTGGAGCGCAAAGACGTGGCTCTTACCCTGCGCTTTACCCCCCAGATTGCCGAAGGCGATTATGTGCGTCTCAAAGTGTATCAGGAGACCACCGATCTGGTGCCCGATGCCCTCAGCGTCGGCGATGTCAACGATGTCGGCCCCACTTTTACCACGCGCAAAATCAGCAATACGGTGATGGCTAAAGATGGTCAGACGGTGGTGCTAGGCGGTCTTATCTCCACCCACAGTGTAAACAAGGAGACCAAAGTACCGTTTCTCGGCGATATCCCTGTTCTGGGCTGGTTGTTTAAAACCAGTGAAGTGGTGGATCAAAAAACCAACCTGCTGATTTTTATCACGCCGCGTATCATCAAGGATGCCAAACTGCTCAATGAGATTACCCTGGGCAATCGGCGGGAGATGGACGCTATCCAGGCGCAGCAACGAGGAGCCGCCACGGATAGCGACAACAGCGGTGACAGCGGAGAGTAAGCGATGGATCAGAAGCAGCTGATCGGGGAGATTCTGGTACAGCAGGGCGCGGTGAATGGCGGGCAGGTTGAGGCCGCGTTATGTGTGCAGCAGCAGGATGAGCGGCGTCTGGGCGAGCTGCTGCTGGCGGAGGGTGCGCTGACGGCGGTGCAGCTGTACACGGCATTGGCGCAGCAGTTGGATGTTGCCTATCTGCGTGAGCTTCCCGATGTGGTTGGCGATGCCACTCTGTTGGAATTGCTGCCCCTTGGTTATGCGCGTCAGCACCAGATTATGCCGCTGGTACGGCAGGAAAACTCCCTGCTGGCGGTGCTGGCCGATCCGTTTGATTTTGATGCCGTCAACGACCTGCGCAGTGTCAGTGGCGTCGATATCGAGCTGGCCATAGCGCCTGCCGATGATATCATGCGCCTGGTAAACGCCAGTTACGAGATGCAGGCCGGTGCTACTCATGAGACCGCTCACGATATTGACGCCGGTGGCGACGATTTTACCCACGGTCTGGAGCCGACTGACCTGCTCGACAGTGATGATGAAGCGCCGGTGATCCGTTTTGTCAACAGTCTGATCACCCGGGCGTGTAAGGAACGCGCCAGCGATATCCATATCGAACCGTTTGAAAACGAGCTTGTCGTCCGCTATCGTATCGACGGCCTGCTCTACGAAGTGGTGCGCCCGCCCTTTAGTGCCAGCGCCAGCATCATTTCGCGTCTTAAAATTATGGCCGGGCTTAATATCGCTG
>JAMOOS010000250.1 GCA_027065245.1 Desulfuromonadaceae bacterium
GTTGGACAAGCGCTTCGTCTACTATCTGCTGGCCTCCACCGGCATTTGCGTGGTTCCCCTCACCTCCTTTTCCACCGAAGAGCACGGCTTCCGTATCACTCTGCTGGAACACGACGAACGAGAGTTTACCACCATATTTACGACCATCGCGGCCAGCATTACCACCTATCTGCACTCAGCTTAAGCAGCTATACCTTTCATAAAGTAGGCGACCAAAGCCCGCGTCAAGCGGGCTTTTTTATTGGGATAATACACACATTAATACCGTCCATATGCGATGAACACATTGTATTAAATGAACACAGTACGACAAAACTTCCCTGCCACACCACCTGAGGTCGCGCGGTTCCAAAAGCCCGACAGACTTTTGCTTCGACCGGTAAAATGCGACACACACTCAGGCAAATACAGCATTGTTATCACTGGCAGCAGAGTGGCAGAATGAAATAATCATGGACATTATTACGCCAACCTGTTAGCCTCTGAGCCTCATTGTACCCATCGGTCGGTACATTCAAGTGCTCTTGGTAGTTTCTCGCATCACGCCTTTTATCTCCCCAGACACCACTATTGCGCGCCATTCGGTTCGGGACCGATCTGTTGTCGATTTTATCGCGACATGTTACCGCCGGCGCTTATTTCGGAGTTTTTTCGTTTATGTTGTTCAAGGAACTCGGCCTCGCTGCCGAACTGTGTCAAGCTGTATCTTCTCAAGGTTATTCTTCCCCCACTGCTATTCAGAGCAAGGCCATTCCCCTGGTGTTGCGCGGTGGCGATCTGCTTGCTGGTGCCCAGACCGGTACCGGCAAAACAGCAGCGTTTACCCTGCCGTTGTTGCAGCGCCTGTATTTGTCTGAGTCAACTGCGCCCAAACGGCGCGCGCCGCGCGCTTTGGTATTGACGCCGACGCGTGAGCTGGCGGCGCAGATAAGTGAAAGTGTCAACGATTATGGCGCTAATCTACCGTTGCGCTCCACGGTAATTTTCGGCGGCGTCAATATCAATCCCCAGACTGCGGCACTGCGCCGGGGGGTGGATATCGTCATTGCCACGCCGGGACGGCTGCTTGACCATGCCGGGCAGAAAAATATCGACCTGAGTGCCATCGAGATTCTGGTACTGGACGAGGCGGACCGGATGCTGGATATGGGTTTTATTCACGATATCCGCCGTATACTGGCATTGCTGCCGCAGCAGCGCCAGAACCTGTTGTTTTCCGCGACATTTTCGCCCCAGATTCGCAAGCTGGCCGCCGGTTTCATGGCGGCGGATGCTGCCCAGGTCTCTGCTGCCAGCCGCAACAGTGCGGCCACCACGGTCAGCCAGTCGGTGTATCGGGTAGAAAAAGGGGGCAAGCGTGCGCTGCTTTCATGGTTGATCGGCTCGGGCAACTGGCAGCAGGTGCTGGTTTTTACCCGCACCAAGCATGGCGCTAATCGTCTGGCCCGGCAACTGGAGCAGGACGGTATTGTTGCGGCGGCGATCCACGGCAACAAAAGCCAGGCGGCGCGCACCAAGGCGCTGGCCAGCTTCAAGCGTGGCGCGGTACGGGTGCTGGTGGCCACCGATATTGCCGCCCGTGGCCTTGATATTGAGCAGTTGCCCCAGGTGGTAAATTACGACCTGCCCAATGTAAGTGAGGATTATGTTCATCGTATCGGTCGTACCGGTCGTGCCGGTTGCAGCGGTGAGGCGGTTTCGCTGGTAAGCGGTGAAGAGACCAAGCTGCTGCGGGATATTGAAAAACTGCTCGGGCGCAAAATTGCGCTGAATGAAATTCCGGCCGCTGCCGGTAATTGCCAGCATTCGGCTTCGGCGGACGATAATGGCAGCCGACGTCCGGCACCACGCCGGGCCAGGCGCAACAGTCGCTCGGGTAATCGCCGCAACAGAGTAGCCAATATTCAGTAAACAAGTTGCCAAGCCCGGCGAAAAACCGTTACAATCCGCTCCGGTAGGGTTTTATGCCGGGGGAGGGCATTTGTTATGTATATGAAATTGGGAAACCTGATGACATTGCTTGGATTGTGCGCCATGGGTGTTTATGTCCTGATGCTGGTAGGGGGGGAGTTCTCTTTTGCCGAAATGCCGCAATTCATCATGTCATCGCTGGTATTTCTTGGTGCCGGCAAGGTGCTGCGCACGGTGGCGCGTGGCAGCATGGAGCGCCGTGCGACGGCGCAACGGCAACGCAAGCTGGATCTGGAACTGCTCAGTTGGGTGGTCGGTATGGTGGTGCTGTCGATTCTGGCGTTACTGTTGTTGATTCCCCTGGGCGCCGGACTGGAAAATTCCTACCTGTTTCAACTGGCGCGACAGTTGTTTGGCAGCGTTCTGGCACCATAGGCTGCCGAAAGCGGCATATTCAAAAACGACAAACGCCCGGCGAGATTCGCAATCTCTCCGGGCTTTTGTCGTTTGGTTTTTTATTTGCTGGCATCTATTCTTCTCAGCGGCCCTTGCCAACCGAGTATTTTTTTATCGGCAGTTACCAGAAATGCCCCATTGTCCATAGCGGTGGAAGCAATCATCCGATCTGCCGGATCGCCATGAAAACCTTGTAACTGGCCAGCACATATTGCTATTGATCCAGTGAGTGGGATTTCTCGCAATCCGTTCTGCAGCAAATCGTTTCTCCACACATCAGGCTCCATTGTGCACACCAGTCGTTTTTTTTCAATCAGCATGGCTACTTCCCAAAAACTTATGGATGCAACAGCAAGCTCTTTGTTTGCCATTGCGGAGTCGATCTCTTTCAGGGCAGTTGACCCCAAGCGGTCGTTTCCTTCGACGAGCCAAATGAGAACGTGAGTATCAAGTACCAGCATTACTCGGCGTCCCATTCATTAGAGACTGGTTTGATAAGATCGTCATGGCTTTTTACGATATTTTTGTGGCTGGCAAATAGGGAACGTGGTTGTTTTTTGTACGCCCTAAGAATCGAGATCGGTTGCCCATTTTTTACAATAATGATCTCTTCACCCGTTGCTTCGATATCGTCAATCAGGTTCAAGCATTGATCCTTGAATTCGGAGATATTTACTGTTTGCATGATTACCTCGCAAAAATGCCGCGTTTGGTTGCTGAAATTGTCATAAAACAAATCAAGCGCGCACGTCAAGCTCTGGAGTATTTATCCTGCTATCAGTGGCGGTATGGGAGTGGTTGTTGGCTTCCGTCGGTGTCTGGGCAGTGGCATTGGTCACCATCTGTTTGCCGTCGGCAACGTTTTGCGCCAGTAGCTCGGCCTGGGCGGCGCTTTTCATCTGGGCAGCTTTGGCGGCTACCATACGGTCCTGGGCGGAGGGATGGGCCGGTGCCAGGGCGGCAGCGCGGATGGTATCGGCTTTGCGCATGGTGGCGGCCGGGTCGCCGGGCACCTTGCTGGTGTCGATGCGCACCTCGCCCGCCACGGCGTAACGCTTGCCGTCGGGACCAACCTCGTATTCCACCGATGGAGACGAGGCATAGCGCCCGCCCACGGCGGCGTGAGCGGCCTCGTGGGTTTTTACCTCCATGTCGCGTTTTTTCAGTTCCATCAACTTCTGTTGCGCTTCGGGGCTTAGTTGAAAGGTGTCGCCGGTGGTATTTTTAGCAGATTTGCCTTTGGTCGCAGCGGTGGAATCGCTGCCGGTATCGGAATTCTCTCTGCTGCCGGTTTCCTCTACTGCCCCTTCTTCCGCCGGGGTCTGGGTTGCGGCGTAGGTTTCACGAGCTTCGGGGCTTAAATGCAGCGAATCGACCGGGCGGCGCGTCTGCGCACCGCCGATAACCGGCTTGCGCTCCTGTATGCCCCCCTGATGTTGCTGATACTGGCGCACCTGCGTGACGCTTAGCGCCGCAGGCATGGCCGCCGCCTGACCGCTGATAAACATAGCCGCCTCCTGAAGTAGAGCCTTAATTTCACCCTACAGCCAATATGCGGGCATCGTCAAGAAAAACCGCTGCTACCAGCGCCGTGACCACGCCGGATGGCTGCAATTGGCATTTAAGCGACTAATACGGCGGTGGCCGCTGCCGTCGGCGCGCATGACGTAAATCTGCTTTTTGCCGCTGATATCGTTGGAATAGATGATAAAGCGGCCATCGGGACTCCAGCGCGGATGTTCCTTGTTGCCAGCGCCAAAGGTAAGCTGGCGCTCGTCGCTGCCATCGGCGGCGATGCTGTACAGATTGAACGTGCCGTTTTCCAAGCGGCTGAAGGCGATGCGCTTGCCGTCGGGGCTCCACGCCGGCGTGGCGTTGTATTTGCCGGTGTAGGTGAGGCGACTTACACGAGCGGTGAGGATATCGACAATGTAGATGTTGGGATTGCCCTGGCGGTTGGAGACAAAGGCGATGCGGTCACCGTCGGGATTCCAGCTCGGATCGACATCGATGCCCCAGGCGTTGGTAAGGCGCTGGTGGATGCGCCCATCCGTGCCGAGCAGGTAGACCTCGGCGTTACCGTCGCGCGACAGGGTGGCGGCCAGTTCGCCGCCGTCGGGGCGGTAGCGTCCGGCGATGTTCAGCCCCTTGTAATGAGCCACCAGGGTTTCGTGACCGCCGTAGAGCTGTTTGCGATACAGATCGGGATTGCCCCGTTTGTAGGAGGTAAACAGCAGTTCGCGGCCATTAGGGGCAAAATCGGGATTTAGAACCAGGTTGCCGTGATTGGTTATCCGTTGCGGATTGTAACCGTCGCTTTCGGCCAGATACAGCTCCTTGTGACCGCTGTTGTCGCTGATAAAGGCGATGCGGGTATTGAAGCAGCCAGCCTTGCCGGTAACCGCCGCCATAACCTGGTCGGCAAAACTGTGTACCATGCGGCGCACATCCTTTACCCGACCGCGGTAGTTATGACCGGTAAGCATCCGGCGTGAGATAACGTCAAACAGGCGCAATTTTACCAGCAGCCGCTCGCCATCGAGCTGGTAGGCGCCTTTGATAAGCAACTGCGCGCCCAGCATACGCCACTGGGCGAAGTTAACGGCTACGCTGGTGAGGCCCAGATGGTCGGCGTCATCGAGAAAGGCGTTTTCAGCGGTAAAATCAAACAGGCCGCTCAAGTCGAGATCGGCGCGCAGCAACTGCTGGATATTGTGTTGCACCAGGCGGTCGCGGCCAGTCAACGGCAGCGGCGCGGTAAGGGCCAGGGGGATGGTCTGGCGGCCAGCGCTGGTAACGACAATCTCCCGGGCGGCACAGGTACTGCCCAGCACCAGCCACAGCGACAACAACAGCAGAACGGTTTTTTTCATCATTGTGTCAACATCTCTTTCGGGTCAAACGTTACGGTTAGCTCCATGGGACGCCGCGGTGGCGATGGCAGCTGGCGCAGATGTTCCACCGCCCGGCGCACACTGGCATCAAAGAAGCTGTCGCCGGACGGGGTAACCAGCAGCGCCCGCACCAAGTTACCGGCAGAATCGAATCGCAGCTCCATGCGGGCCTTGAGGCCGCGGTTGAGGTAGTGAGGCGGCAGTACCCATACCCGCGACAGATAACCTTTTATCCAGCTGTCAAAATCAACGCCGGCCTGGTTGCCGCGCCCGCCGCTGATGCCGACCGGCACCCTGGTTGTGCCGGTTACCGGCGTTGTATCGTGCGCCAGAGCCGCCAGCTGTTTTTTGAGATCTGCAATGCGCTGGCGGTTGCGTATCCGCTCGATGGCGGCACTGGTATCAGCCGTATCGACCGGCTGCGGCTGTATCTTTGGCCGTGGTTTTGGCTTAGGCTGCGGCTTTGGCTTAGGCTGCGGCTTTTTTAGTGTTCTTTTTTTGGCGACCTGCTTTTTTGCCGTAATTCTCTTTTTGGTTGATACCGGCTTAATCTTTTTTAGCGGCGCTTTTTTCTTTGGCAACGCTTTTTTTACCACCCTGGGCGGCTTTTTTTTGTGAACTGTCCGTTTGGTGGCTTTTTTTACAACTTTGCGCTGGCCGTTGCGGCGACCGGAACGCGGTCGCGCCACCGGGCGCTGAAGTAGATCCACCTGGTAGACCGGCTTTTTGCTGGCGGCGAAATGGGGAGAGATAACACCGCCTAAAAGCATAAACAGTAGCGTATGCAGCACCAGCGATATTACCAGCATACGACCGAAGCCCCTGCCGTGATCCCGCTGCACTGTTTTGAGTTTATTGCCCGCCGCTGCCATATACCGCGCCTTTGCCGCTAATGCCGCTCATCCACAGCCACCATGCCCAGCTTGCTTACACCGGCGCGGCGGATGGCCGCCATCACCCGCATCACCTGCTGGTAGGTTACGGTTTTATCCGCCTCAAGATAGACCTGCTTATCCTGCTGATTGCGCCGTGCCTGCCGCAACACCGCCACCAGCTTGTCGGGGCTGGCAACCCGTTGCTTGCCCACGCTGATACGCCCGCGCGCGTCGATGGCGACAATCAACGCCTGGTCGGCGGTTTTGAGGGTGGGTGCCTGTTTTACCTCCGGCAGGTTGACATCAACCCCTTTGTCGAGCATGGGGGCGGTAACCATAAAGATGATCAGCAGCACCAGCATTACATCGACAAACGGGGTGACATTTATCTGCGATAGCGAACTGCGTCGCTCGCTGCGTCCGCCGATCTCCATCAGCCCCTCCGCATCATGTGTTCAACGATATTGAGAAACTCCTGGCTGAAGTTATCCATCTCGGCAATGAGAATATTGAGCTTGTTGAGAAAATGGTTATAACCCATAACTGCCGGAATAGCGGCCACAAGACCGATGGCGGTGGCGATGAGGGCTTCGGAGATTCCCGGCGCCACCACCGCCAGCGAGGCGCTGCCGGAGCGACCGATGCCGTGAAACGAATCCATTATCCCCCATACGGTGCCGAACAGACCGATGAACGGCGCGGTGGAGCCGGTGGTGGCGAGAAATGTGAGGAACTTTTCCAGCCGCTGGGTTTCCACGGTACTGGCGCGGCGCAGGGCGCGGGCGACACTGTCGGCACCGCTGAGATTGGCGGCAAAGCCCTGGCCATCCACCTCGGTTTTGATGCGCTGCACCTTCATCAGTTCGTGATAGCCTTCGCGGAACAGGGCCGATAACGGGGTGTTGGGAAAGCGCTTCAGTTCCAGCGCTACCGCGTCGAGGCGTTTTTTATTCCAGAAAAAATCGAGAAACTGATCCGTTTCGCGGCAGGCTTTTTTCATGACGCGAAACTTGTAGAAGATAATCGCCCACGATACTACCGAAAAATAGGCCAGCACCAGCAGCACCGCCTTGACCACCGGTCCGGCGTTCCAGATGAGTTCCAACACGGCATTTCTCCCGTAAACAAGTAGGTTATTGGTTGATCAGCAGGGCTTTAGAAGCCCGCCCCTGGAGTTGTGTCTGCGGCTGTTACGGAGCCGATATTCAACAATAAATGCACCCGATTGTGGAAAACCGTGGCACATGCACAGAGTTATCCACAGTTATCCGGCAAAAACTAGCGTAATCGGCGATATTCCAGCGTTGCGTAAGCGGAATGGTTGTGGATAGATTCAAAATTTTCGCACTCGACGCAAAACCACTGGATGGTCGGCCACTGCTTGAGGCGCTCGGTTACGCTGCGCACGATATCCTCGACAAACATGGGGTTGGCGTAAGCCTGTTCGGTGAGCGCTTTTTCATCCTCCCGTTTGAGCAGAGAATACACCGGCGCGCTGGCACAGGTCTCTATTACGGCGATAAGATCCTCAATCCACACCATCTCGTATGAGCGTACCGCCACTGTTACCAAACTGCGCTGGTTGTGAGCGCCGCATGAGCTGATCTCGCGTGAACACGGACACAGCGAGGTAACCGGCACCTGCACTTCCAGGACAAAGTCGCTGTGATGGGTAAGGCTGCCGAGAAAG
>JAMOOS010000251.1 GCA_027065245.1 Desulfuromonadaceae bacterium
CACTCAGCGCCACACCCTACAAGGGGAAGCGCGACCACCAGAGCAGGTGTCTGTCGCCCGGATGGCGACAGCCAAGCACCCATGGACGGGTTCAGCGTCCTGCGGCGGTGGTGGTGCTTCCCCGCGCCACGCAGCGCCACACACCCCACGCCACACGCCACTTAGCGCAGATCCATCACCGCCTGGTAGATCAAATCGAACAACTCCTGAATATTCTCTTTGGCAATACAGGAAAACGCCACGCGCAGATCAGTCTGGCCGATGGAGATGGTGCCGACGCCGTATTTGTCCAGCAGTTGCACCCGCACCTTCTCAGCGGCAACATCCTTGATTTTCAGACACATGAAATAGCCGGAGTTGAACGGATAATAATCCCATGCCTCGGCGTATTTACTATCGGCCAGCACCCGTTTCACCTCCAGGGCGCGCCCCTTCATCACCTGATACTTTTCCTCTTTCTGGGCGGCAAACTCCGGGTTGCGCAATGCCGCCAGCACCGCCGTCTGACTCGGATGAGGGCAGTTGGAGATGGTAGCACGGATAATCCCCATGGTTTTCTTCTCCAGCGCCGTCAGCACCGGCTCGTTCTCCCCCTTGCCGTCGGCAAAAGTGATAAAACCGGTACGCAGCCCCCACACATACTCCTCCTTGGTAGCGCCATCCAGCTTGATGGTTAACACACGCGGGTGGATATTGGCCAGCTTGCCGTAGAGCGATTCCTGCATGGAATCTTCGTAAAACAGACCGAAATAGGCATCGTCAGTAATAGCCACAATATTGCAGCCAGACTCCGCCACCTCCTTGATGGTGGCGACAATAGCGTCACCTTCGGCAACGGTGGGCGTGTAACCACTGGGATTATTGGGGAAATTAAGCAGTACAACCGCCTTGCCCTTTTCCGCCGCCGTGGCGCGCAACTGCTCGGCAAAAGCGGCCACGTTATAACCGCCATCTTCGGTAAAGGTGGTGTGCTTTTTAATTTCGGCGCCGCGACGGGTAATAAAGGTGATGTTGTAGTTACCCCACATCATGTCGGGCAGCACCATATGGTCACCGGCATCGACAAACATATCCGCCACAATGGACAACCCGTGAGTAAGCGCGTTGGTAACAATGGGATTACTGAACGCCTTGCCCGCCATACTGGGGTTTTCACGCAGCATTTTCTCGCGCCACAAAGCACGCAATTCCGGTTTCCCCGCCGGTGGCGCGTACGGAAATACATCCTTGGGATCAAAAGCGCTGAAGCATTCCTGCACACACGGCAGATACATGGGACCGCCGTTTTCGGTGGCAATGCCGATAGTGGCGTTAAAACGATGGGCCTTTTCCTTGGCCTCGGCGGATTGGGTGAGAATCCCTTTGGGGAAGAACAGATTTTTCCCCAGATCAGATAACATCTCCAGGACATAAGGATTGCCCTGAGCCAACATTTCATTCAATTCCTGCGCCAACGGATTCATAATATCAGACCTCTTTGCGTAGATTAAAACAGTTGCCGCCCACACACGGCAAGCGGCGCCAACAGCGGTAAAATCACAAAAACAACGTGCGATTAAATCAGTATTGGCGCCGCCGTGTCAACAGTAATCCGTCTACTGTGGATGGGGGATAAAAATCGCATCCGGATCAAGCACCCGATGAATAAGGTGCAGTTCCTCGGCGGTGGGCAGGGGCGTTTCTCCGCCCACCCTGGTTATATCTAGATCAAACTGGCACATGTCAGCTATCTGCTCCGGCGTATAACCGGGATGGCAGGTGTCCAGATACATCCGTCCGCTCTCATCATCGAATCTGAATACCCCGGCAGTGCTGATTACCGCACTGGGTCCGCCACGATAGGCAGCTCCGTACAGCTCACGCCGAGCTACCGGCGTACCCTCCGGCCACTTTTTCACCCTCCAGCCGGGACTGGTAATGTAACTTACCTGTCGGGTGAAGCGGCGTTTCTCGTGTACCATGATGAATACCGTGCGTGCGGCAAAAGAGTTGATGTCGGGATTGCCGCCGCTGCCGGTAAGACGCAGTTGCGGCTCAAGATAATCACCGATGGCAGTGGTGTTTACATTGCCATACTCATCCACCTCGGCCCCACCGAGAAAACCCAGATCGACGTAACCGCGCTGAGCGATGCTAAAGGCATCATGCAATCCCGAGGAACGGGAAGCACCGACTTCGCAGCGGGCATCACCCACCGATGTCGGCAGCTCGGTGGGACGGCCATCGAGAGTACCAGCTTCAAAAATCAGCTTCAGATTGGGGGCGTGGGTCTTTTGCGCCAGCATAATAGCCACCATGGGCAATCCTGTTCCGGCAAAAACAATCTCGTTATCCTGTACTTCGCGCGCAGCGGCACAGGTAAGCAAATCGGCCAGACCGTACTTGAGTTCACCACTTTGTCGCGTGTCAGCTGCCATTGTTACCCTCCCCTCTTGATACTGGTGCTATATTGCAGCGCCGTATTGGCCTTGAGCGCCAGCAGACGCTTGACGCCGACTTTCTCCAGCAGCCCGGCGTGATCGAGCGGATACACCCATTCCTGCGCCCAGTCGTCAAAACCCTCCTGGGTACGGGTGCGCTGGTAGAAGTCACGCAGAAAATCGCCATCCACATCGTAACGACCAAACATGCCGGTGGGATAACCGCCCCACTTGCACTCGACAATGTGATCCACCTCGAAGGTGGGGATGGCGTTGCGCTCGGCGTCGCGGCGCAGATACTCCTCCGGCACCACCTCCTCCGCCAGAACGATGGTGACATCGGCGGCACGCGCCACTTCCTGATCGCTGTAGCGCTGACCACTTATGCGCACGGTACCCTCTTCGCCCACTTGCTGCACACACATCACGGCAACATCTATTTTTGCCGCCGGCACCAGCACAATTTGTCCGGCGTCGTAGAACGGATCGTCCATAAAACGGTACTTGTGCCTGGGGATATGCGGGTTGTCGCCGTTACGCAGTCCGGCCCGGCCAAGCATATCGTATTCGGGATTGTGGATATCGGTACCCAGCGACGACTGACTGGGCGCAAACGGAATACCGGCCGCCGCCGCTTCCAGCCGCAACAACATCTCGGCGTGGCTGTAATCTTCGACGATAATCTTCTTTTCCGCTACTTTACGCGACAGGTTGGCACCGTATTTTCCGTACAGCTCATGCCCGATCCAGCACGATTCCCATATATCCACGCAACCAGCCCCGATGAGAAACTCACTCTGAGGGCCGCCCTGCACTTCCACCAGATGGAGGTGACGGCGCCGGGCGCGGATAAGTTCAAACACCAGCGCCATGGGGCGACGCCAGATGGTAAAGCCGGAAAAGGTAAGACAACACCCGTCCGGAACAAGTGCAGCAGCCTGCTGCAGGGTGATCCTTTTGCTCATAGTGGCCTCCGTTCAATACGGCTCGCGCCAGCCTTCACGCTAGCTTGAGCTGTTGACAATATCCCGATAAATAATCAGCTTCTGGATTTCGCTGGTTCCTTCGTAGATGGAGGTGATACGCACATCGCGCAGATAACGCTCCACGGCAAACTCTTTGGTGTAACCGTACCCGCCGAATATCTGCACCGCTTCGTTACAGGCGCGGTTGGCCGCTTCGCTGGCAAACAGTTTGGCCATGGATGCGGCGCGAGCGTAGGACTGGCCGCGCTCTTTTTTGTCGGCGGCACTCATCAGCAGCAGTCGCGCCGCCTCAAGCTCGGTGGCACATTCGGCAATCTTCCACTGGATGGCCTGAAACGAACCGATATTGCAACCGAACTGATTGCGTTCCTGCGCATAAGCGGTAGCACTGTCCAGCGCCGCCTGTCCCAGTCCCAGCGCCAGTGAACCAATGCCGATTCGCCCCCCGGCCAGCTCGCCCACGGCGATGCGGAAACCGTCGTTCAGCTGGCCCATCAGCGCCGTGGCCGGTACGCGGCAATCCTGAAACAGCACCTCGTTGGTGCTGGAAGCATGCTGCCCCATCTTCTCTTCCGCCCGACCAACCACCAGACCGGGAGTGTCGGCTTCCACCAGAAAACAGCTGATACCGCGCCCCTTTTTGGCCTGCGGATCGGTTACCGCCCACACCACAAACACTCCGGCATATTCGGCACTGGAGATAAACACCTTGCTGCCGTTGAGCACCCAGTCGTCACCGTCGCGCACGGCCATGGTGCTCATTCCGGCCGGATCTGACCCGGCGGCCGGTTCTGTAAGGGCAAAAGCACCGGCCAGGTATTCACCGGAACAGATGCGCGGAATATACTGTCGTTTTTGTTCTTCACTGCCCACCGCCTGGATAACTTCACACACCATATTGTTAACCGACAACGTTACCGCCGTGGAAGCGCAGGCGCGGGCAATCTCGGTGATAGCGCAGCTAAAGGCTACCACACCGGCCTCGCAGCCGCCGTAATCAGCGCTGACATTGATCCCCATAAAACCCAGCTCGGCCAGTTTGCGCAAGTTGGCGAAAAACACCTCGCGCTGCTCTCCTTTGTCCAACAGCGCCGCCACCGGCTCCAGCTCGGCGGCGGCAAATTCGCGCGCTGTGGTCTGGATAAGTTTTTGTTCCTGTGTTAATTCAAGATTCATCGTATTCCTCCCGCCGCGCGCAGCCAGACGTTGCCGCGCCGTTTTGGGTTACCCCAACTGCTCCAGCACCTGGGGCAGTAACTGCACCGCGTCCGCCACCGCCAGCACATCGGCAACTTCGCCGATGGGCGCGTCCTTGTCCTTGTTGATGGCGACAATAAAGGCCGATTTTTTCATCCCGGCCAGATGTTGCACCGCACCGGAAATGCCGCAGGCCACATACATGGCCGGGCTTACGCACTGACCGGTAGTGCCCACCTGGCGATCATGCTCCACCCAACCGGCATCCACCACCGGACGACTAGCTCCCAGCTCGCCTCCCAAAGCCGCCGCCAATCTGGCCACCAGTTCTATATTCTCCGCCTTGCCCATACCGCGTCCGGCGCTGACCACCACCTCGGCCTTACCCAGATCGACACTGGCGGCTTCCGCCTCCTCATAGGCGACAAACTTCTCTTTACCGCCCTGCGGCGGCGGCGCTACTTCGCTAATCTGCGCCACTGCTCCAACAAGAGGAGAAGCCGCGTCAAAAGCGCCGCTCTGAACGGTAATCACACACAGCGGTGTGGCCGGAGCCAGGACCCGGCGCAACTTGGCGTTGCAACACGGCACCTCGTAGCCATCGGCACTGATGGCAACCACTTCAGATATTTGTGCCGCGTCAAGAGATGCCGCCAGGCGCGGCGCCAGATCCCAGCCAAAAGAGGAATGCTCCAGCACAACCAGCTGCGGCTGTTCACTACGGACAATTTCCGCTATCGCCTGACAGTGAGCGCCAGGGTTGAACTCGCCCCACACCTCACTGTCGAGCAGATACACCCGACCGGCAAAAGGTGGCAGTGCCGCACGCGGGCCGATAAACACCAGCACCTGCTCAGCGCCAATCTGCTCGGCACAGGTGAACAGTTCGTAGCTGCTTTCGGGCAGTTGCCCCTGCCGACTGTGCATTACAAGTACACACTTCATTTCAACCTCCTTACGCCACGCGGCGGGCAACGAGTATTTTAGCCAGTTGCGCCGCAACTTCGTCATTCCCACCCTCTATAATCAGTGCGCTCCCTTTCCGCGGTGGTGGCGTCAACGCCACCGTCCGCACCAGCGGATCGGGGCAAGCAAATTCTTCAACATCGAAGCTCAGCAGTTCCTTGCGTTTGGCCTTCATGATATTGGGCAGGGTTGGATAGCGCGGCGTATTGAGACCTAGCTGGCAGGTAAGCAGCGCCGGCAACTTTACTTCCACCACCGCTTTAAGCCCCCCTTCCAGCTCGCGGCGAACAGTGATTTTATCCGGCTGCAAATCACAGTCGATCACCGTGGTAACACAGCCGTAATCGAGGCGCTGCGCCACCAGGGCACCTACCTGCGCGGAACCGCGATCCTGCGACTGCATTCCGGCAAGAATCAGGTCAAACCCTTTGTCGGCGGCAAAAGCGGCGATAATGGCAGCTATCTGTGCCGGGTCTTTGCGCCATGCCGCGTCATCGTTAATATGCACAGCCCGATCGCAGCCCATTGCCAGCGCTTTTTTAAGCGTTTCGGTAACGGTGGCGGCACCGATTGACAACACGGTAACATCCACCTGATCGGCGCCGCACTGTTCCTTGAAACGCACCGCCTGTTCCACGGCGTATTCATCGTACTCGTTCATCCGCAGGGCCAGGTCACTGCAATCAATCCAGGTTCCGTCGTCATTGACACGCAAGCGCGCCTCAAGATCGACAATCTGTTTTACACATACCAGTATTTTCATTTTCAACACTCCTGTTGTTCATCGAGCCGCTGTGCCAACAGCTCCATTAAATCGACGCAGCGCAATTGTTCTTCGCCATCGCACCCTTTTACGCCATCTTCAAACATGGTGAGGCAGAACGGACAACTGGAGACCAGCAGCCCGGTATTCTGTGCCAGCGCCATCTGAACCCGTGTTTCGCTGATCCGGCTACCCAGTTTCTCCTCGGCCAGAATCCGCCCGCCACCGGCACCGCAGCAAAACGAATCGGCCCGGTGATGCTCCATCTCCACCACTGTCATGCCGACGGCTTGCAGCAGTTGACGCGGCTGGTCGTAGATGCCGTTGTAGCGACCCAGATAGCAGGAATCGTGATAGCTGCACTGCGCGGCAACGCTATCGAGGCGCAACCGCCCATCCTGGCGCAGTTTATCGATAAAGGTGGTGGCGTGTTCAACGGTAATATCGAGACCTGAAGCGCGATAATCGCGACCGAGACTGTTGAAGCAGTGGGGACAGGTTGTTACCAGATGTTTCACCGCGTAGCGTTGCAACGTAGCGATATTCTCCTGCGCCAACATCTGGTAGAGATACTCGTTACCGAGACGGCGCATGGCGTCGCCGCAGCATTTTTCCTCTTTACCGAGGATACCGACACGGATACCGGCGGCATTGCACAGCCGGATAAAGGCGCGCGCCACAGCGATATTGCGCTTATCGTAGGAAGCAAAGCAGCCGGCAAAATAGACGATATCCACGGCGGCATCGTCACTGAGCAGCGACACGTCCAGCCCCTGTGCCCAATCACCGCGCTGGGCATAGGCCATGCCAAATGGATTGGCGTTAATCTCGATGTTTTCCGCCGCCGTCATCACCTCATCGCCGGGAAACTCACCCTTCATCAGCACGCAATCGCGGCGCATCGCAATTATTTTACCCACATGCTCAATGGTGGCCGGGCAGCGTTCTTCGCAACTGCGACAGGTTGTACACGACCACAGCGCGTCAGTCGTTATCAATTGCAGCAAAGGAGTGTCGTCGTTCTCCTCAGCCAGCGTGCCGACAGCGCTCACCAGCCGCAGCGGTGACAACGGTTTGCCGGTGATAAAAGCCGGACAATTGTCCTGACAGCGCAGGCATTGCACACAGGCGTCGGCGTCGAATATATCCTTCCAGCTCAGATCGCTGACTACGGCGGCACCAAATTGCTCCGCTTTTTCATCTTCCAGATCGATAGTGGTCGGTGTAGCGGCAAAACCACGATTAATCGCCACGTAGTTGGCGGGGATAGTCAACAGATGACGCAGACGGGTAGCCGCCACGCTGGCGATAAAGGTGAGCACCAGCACCAGATGCAACCACCACAGGCCACGGTGCCAATCGGCGGCGGCTGCGGCGCTCTGGGCGGAAAACAGCGGCGTTACCAGATAGCCGATGGGAGAAAATATCGCTATATTCCCATGGGCGATAATTCCTTTGGCGACC
>JAMOOS010000252.1 GCA_027065245.1 Desulfuromonadaceae bacterium
CGATATTGTCCGCCGCCACGTGGCCGGTAACCATCTTGCGCAAGAATGTCAGAGTCAGTGCCACCAGCTCGCCGGTGCGGTTAAAACCTGTCTTTACCGCAGCGGCAAGGGGATATTTCCTCAGCTCAAATTGCTGCAGCGGTGTAATGCCGACAAGCCACATATCACGCTTGGCGCTGCGCTGCGGCGTGATGGTAAATTCCACAACACTGTCACCTCGACGCACTTTGAACCGCGCCGGTTTATCGGCTATCTGCTGAATGACGCTGTGCAACTCATACCACGATGTGATTTTCACATCATTGATCATCAAAATCTGGTCACCGCGCTGCAATCCGGCGCTGGCGGCAGGCATACCGGGATTGACACTGCCCACCACCGCCGCCTGGGCAGGCAGCAACCCCAAAGACTGCAACCCTTCCAGGCTGTCGTTTTCCGCCGGCACTTCCAGATCGAGCAATTTACCATCGCGCTCAACGGTAACGCGCAGCCGGGAACCCACACGAGGGACCAGCTCCTGTTCAGCCTGGGACCAGGTAGTTACCTTGTCGCCGTTGACAGCAACAATACGATCACCAGCCTTAAAACCGGCGCGCGCCGCGTCGGACTGTTCCAGCACGTAACCGACACGCGGCGACTGGTGCAAAAATGCCGGTACATTGACACCGATCATATAAGCGACTGGCAACAGCAACAGCGGCAGCAGCAGGTTCATCAGCGGTCCGGCGGCGACAATGGCCATCCGGCGCGACAGCGGTTTAAGAGCAAAGGAGTGCCGCCGCTCCTCTTCGGTCAGTTCTTCCTCTTCCTCAGCGGCAGAGATATTTTCTCCCAGCATCTGCACATAGCCACCAAGAGGAATAAGGCTGATCAGGTATTCAGTTTCCCCCCACTGCCTGCTAAACAGGCGCGGTCCGAAACCGAGGGAGAATTTCAGCACCTTCACGCCAGCCAGTTTGGCAACGCAAAAATGACCAAGTTCGTGAACAAACACCAGTACACCCAGCATCAGAATGCCCGATACCACTGTAATCATTTACACTCTCCGCTATGGGTCGCAATACGCTGCTGCGCCAGTTGCCGCGCTTCTTCATCAATGGCCAGAACATCATCAACGCTATCTACCCGATGGTGACGGTAAACGCCTAGAACATGGTCTATAACCGCCGCTATATCGAGAAAAGCCACCTGCTGGCGCAAAAATGCCGCCACGGCCACCTCGTTGGCGGCGTTAAGCACCACCGGCGCCGAGGCCGGAGCCGCCAACGCCTGATAAGCCAGTCCCAGGCAGGAGAACGTCTCCATGTCGGGGCGGGCAAAAGTAAGCTGCGCCAGGGCGCACAAATCCAGCGCCGGCATCTCCAGGGGCAGACGCTGCGGCCAGCTCAGGGCGTAGGCGATGGGCGTTTTCATATCCGGCACGCCGAGCTGGGCCAGAACCGAACCATCAACGTACTCAACCAGAGAGTGGACGATACTCTGGGGATGGATATGAACATCGATGAACTGCGCCTCTATGTCAAACAGCCAGCGCGCTTCGATAACCTCCAGCCCCTTGTTCATCATGGTGGCGGAATCGATGGATATTTTGCGACCCATATTCCAGTTGGGATGGGACAGCGCCTGCTCCGGCGTAACCGCCTCCAGTTGCTTGCGGTTGCGGTTATGAAACGGCCCGCCCGAAGCGGTAAGGATAAGGCGGCGCACATCGGCACGCCGCTGTCCGGCCAATGCCTGATAGATGGCGCAGTGTTCGCTGTCCACCGGCAGCAAAGTAACATTGTTGCGTTCCACCGCCGCCATCACCAGCGACCCGGCGGTAACCAGGGTTTCCTTGTTGGCCAGGGCAATATCCTTGCCAGCTTCGATGGCCGCCATTGTCGGTACCAGTCCGGCGGCACCGACAATGGCGGAAACCACCATGGCGGCGTCAGCACAGGTGGCACACGCCACCGCGCCGTCCACTCCATGCGCTATTTCTACCGCCACACCGTCCAGCAGGGCGCGCAGCCGCGGTATATGCTCCGCGCGCGCCACCGACACCAGTTGCGGCCGGAAACGGCGCACCTGCGCTGCCAGAAGATCGATATTTTCACCAGCGCACAACGCCGCCACGCGGTACTGGTGCGGAAATTCAGCCACCACATTGAGGGTATTGACACCGATGGAACCGGTGGAGCCGAGGACACTGATACATTTCATGATTACATGGTTCCAGCACTAAATACCAGGTAAGCGTACACACACGGAAAGGCAAACAACAGGCTGTCAACGCGATCCAGCATCCCGCCATGACCGGGGAAAATAGTGCCGGAATCCTTGCTGCCGGCGTAACGCTTGACCATGGATTCAAATAGATCACCGAGTTGGCCGAATATGCCGACCAGCACTCCCACGGCAAGCAGATCATGCCAGGCGACAGCCTCCGGCAACCACAACGAACCGACGGCAGCGGCGATTAGCGCACCCAGCAATCCGCCAACAGCGCCTTCAACGGTTTTGTTGGGGCTGATAGCCGGATACAGGCGATGCCGTCCCCATTTGCTGCCGGCAAAGTAGGCACACGAATCACACAGCATGGTCATGGCCAGAACCAGCACCACCCAGCCCCTTCCAGCCGCAAACGAGTGAAGCATAATCATGTGGCTGAGCAACACCGGGATATACAGCCAGCCGAGGGCAATTAACCCCAACTCACTGACCACCACGTTAATATCGCGAAAGCGGGCTAAAAACGCCACAGCAACGGCGATAAAACACAGGGGCAACACCTCTACCAGCAATAACTGGTCGCATGAGGCGGCAAACACCACAAGCACCCCTACGGCAATGGCGGCATATTTCTCGCCAGCACGGTGTTCATCCATCACCATGGAATAAAATTCCCACAATGCCACGGCACTCACCAGCGCCACCACCAGCGAAAAAAACAGATCCGACACCAGCAGGGTAACAATCAACACCAGCGGCAACGCCACCGCTGCGGTAATAATACGTTCTTTAATGGCTGTTCTCCTTCTCCTCGGCGCGTGCAGCTTCTATGGCACCAAAACGGCGGCAGCGTCCGGCATAATCATCCAGCGCCGACTGCAACTGCTCAACATCAAACTCCGGCCAGTAACACGAACAGAAATACAACTCGGCATACGCCAGTTGCCAGAGCAGAAAATTGCTTATGCGCATCTCACCGCTGGTACGGATAAGAAGATCGGGGCTGGGGATATCAGCGCTATCCAGATAGGTGGCAAACACATCCTCATCCACCTGCTCCACCGCCAGCCGTCCGGCGGCAACATCGGCGGCAATGCGCCGTGTCGCCCGCACTATTTCGTCACGCGCACCGTATGAAAGTGCCAGCGTCAGCACCATACCGCCATTTGTGGCAGTGGCCGCCATGGTTTTGCGCAGCATGGTTACCACGTTATCGGGCAATTTGGTCATATCGCCGATTACGTTCAAACGAATACCGTTTCGCGTTAACAGCTCTGTTTCATTGTCGAGATAGGTAGCCAGAAGCGACATCAGCGCTTCAACCTCTTCTTTGGGGCGGCGCCAGTTTTCCGAGCTGAAGGCATACAGGGTCAGATAGGCTATTCCGGCAGCGACGCAATATTTTACCACCTCGCGCACGGTACGCACCCCCTGCTGATGCCCGGCAATACGCGGCAGCCCGCGCGCCTGCGCCCAGCGACCGTTGCCGTCCATGATTATTGCCAGATGCTGAGGTAATTCCATCCCTGAAGCTCTTTTCCGCACGATTAATTGAAGCTGAGAATTTATCACGAAGTAAACAGAGGGGCAAGCAGCGTTAATTTTTTCTCCACCGTAGTTACCACAAAAAAAGGAGGCCCGACAACGAGCCCCCCCATATTAACCTGCCGCCATTAACTGACTATACCTCCATCAGTTCCTTCTCTTTGTCGGCAACAATCTTTTGACACTTCTCCACATACTTGTCGGTAAGTTCCTGGCAGCGTTTTTCACCCAGTTTCAGATCGTCTTCGGTGATCTCTTTCTCTTTGAGCAGTTTTTTCAGCGCTTCGTTGGCATCACGGCGCGCACTGCGGATACCAATTTTTGCTTCCTCACTGCGGGTTTTAACCAGTTTGACCATCTCTTTGCGCCGCTCTTCGGTAAGGGGCGGAATATTGATGCGTACTAGGTCACCGTTAGTTGAAGGGGTAAGACCGAGGTCGGATTTGAAAATGGCTTTTTCAATTTCCGGCAGCAGGTTCTTCTCCCACGGCTGAATAGTGATAAGACGCGGCTCCGGCACTGCCATGGTTGCCACCTGGCTCAGCGGCGTGGGCGTGCCATAGTAATCGACGCGCACATCATCCAGCAGCGACAGTGATGCCCGACCGGTACGCACCTTGGTCATCTCATGCTTCAAGCCGTTGATGGCCTTGTCCATCGCCTTTTTTGCCTTGTCGAGTATCTCCTTCTCCATCACTTGCCCCCTTTCACTATGGTCCCGATTGTCTCACCCATAACCACCTTTTTGATGTTGCCCGGACAGGTAAGATTAAACACCACAATCGGCAGATCGTTATCCATACACAGCGAAGTAGCCGTAGCGTCCATAACCTGCAACCCCATCTGCAGCACATCGAGATAGGTGAGTGTCTCATATTTGACCGCCGCCGCATCTTTGTGCGGATCGGCGTTATATACCCCGTCGACCTTGGTGGCCTTGAGAATCACTTCGGCGCCGATCTCCATGGCACGCAGGCTGGCGGCGGTATCGGTAGTAAAGTACGGATTGCCGGTACCAGCGGCAAAAATTACCACGCGACCCTTTTCCAGATGGCGCACCGCGCGGCGGCGGATATACGGCTCAGCAATCTCGCGCATCTCAATGGCCGACTGCACCCGGGTTTTTACTCCCACTGTTTCCAGTGCATCCTGCAGTGCCAGGCTGTTCATCACCGTGGCCAGCATCCCCATGTAGTCGGCGCTGGCACGATCCATCCCCGCTGACGACGCCGCCAGTCCACGAAAGATATTGCCGCCGCCAATGACAATGGACAACTGCACGCCCATGGCCACCACTTCGGCGATCTCCCTGGCAATGCCGGAAATAATCTGCGGATCAATGCCGTAGCTGTTGTCACCGGCCAGGGCCTCACCGCTAAGTTTCAGCAATACCTTGTTGTAAGCTAGTTCTGCATCACTCATGGTCTGACGGCTTTCTGAAAATAAATTGACTTACTTGGTCAGTGAAGCAACCTCAGCGGCAAAATCGTCGGCACGCTTCTCAATCCCTTCGCCCAGGGCAAAACGGTCATAGCCGGTCAAGGTAACCTCCGCGCCGTTCTCCTTGCTCAGGTTGGCCAGTACCTTGTTGATCTTCAGATCGGGATCGATAACATAGGTCTGCTCCAGCAGGCAGATTTCGCCAAAAAACTTGTTGATCTGACCGGCGATGATTTTTTCGACGATCTTTTCCGGTTTACCGCTCTCAATAGCCTTGACACGCATGATATCTTTCTCTTTTTCCACCACTTCGACCGGAACATCGTCGCGACACAGGTACTGGGGCGCAGCGGCGGCGATATGCATGGCCAATTGGCGCGCAGCAGCTTTTACGCAATCGGAAGGTGCGGCAGTAGTCAGTTCCACCACGACACCGATCTTGCCACCGGCGTGGATGTAGGTTTCCACTACACCCTCCACACTGCGGCGGGCAAAACGGCGAATGTCCATATTCTCGCCGATGGTGGCGATCTGATGGGTGAGTTCCTCGCCCACATTGCGATCAGTACCGGGGAAAGGAAGCTGCTTGAGCGCCTCGACATCGGCGGGCGCCTCGGCGACAACCACCTGGGCGATGCCGTTGGCAAAGCCCTGAAAGGCATCGTTTTTGGCGACAAAGTCGGTCTCGGCGTTTACTTCTACAATAGCGCCGACATTATCACTGCCGGCGGCAACGATGGCGCCTTCGGCAGCTACCCGGCCTGATTTCTTGGCCGCGGCGGAAAGCCCCTTCTTGCGCAGATAGTCAATAGCTTCGTCGAGGTTGCCGTCGGTTTCGGTCAAAGCTTTTTTGCAATCCATCATGCCGGCGCCGGTTTTGCCGCGCAGCTCGGCCACCATTTTAGCGGTAATTTTAGCCATTGGTATGAATCTCCTGTATCAAATGTATTTATTTGTAATATCTGCCTGCCGTCTTATACGGTCGGCAGAGCTACAGTCACGTAAAGACCAGAAAAAAGCGACCAGAACTCTGGTCGCTGATAGGTTCTGTAACGACTTGACAAGTCCGAACGAACTAAGCCTGTTGAGCCTCCTGCTTTGCCTCTGCTTCCTCCTTGTCGGCGCAGGCAGCGGCTTCACGCGCCTGAATCCCTTCCAGAGCGGCGTCGGCCATGCTGGCGACAAACAGACGGATGGCACGGATGGCATCATCGTTGCCGGGAATGATGTAGTCGATCTCATCGGGATCGCAGTTGGTGTCGACGACGGCAACAACAGGGATACCCAACTTGCGGCCTTCGCTTACAGCGATGGATTCTTTTTTGGGATCGATAACGAACATGGCGCCGGGCAATTTGTTCATCCCCTTGATACCGCCGAGGTTCTTCTCCAGTTTCACCCGCTCACGCTCCAGTTGCAGACACTCTTTCTTGGTCAGCAGTTCAAAGGTACCGTCCTTGGCCATGGCCTCGATTTTTTTGAGACGGTCAATACTGCCCTTGATGGTGGCAAAGTTGGTCAGCATGCCGCCAAGCCAGCGGTTGTTGACATAAAACTGGCCGGCACGCTCCGCTTCCTCGCGGATGGCATCCTGCGCCTGCTTCTTGGTGCCGACAAACAGAATGCTGTCGCCGTTTTCGGTAACACTTTTGATAAAATCGCACGCGGCGCGAAAATAGCGCACTGTACGCTGCAGATCAATGATGTAGATTCCGTTGCGCGCGCCAAAGATATACGGCTTCATCTTCGGGTTCCAGCGCTTGGTCTGATGGCCGAAATGCACCCCGGCCTCCAGCAGTTGTTTCATGGTAATCTTGGGCATTTTTCTCTCCTGTTCTGTGGTTGCTCCTGCGTTTCCGGTTTAAATCCTTCCAATCGCACATTCACCCTGTGTGAACACCACATTGACTGGCACACCGGAAACGGGTGGCGTTATTGACATATCGCGCTTAAATAACATAGCCCCTGCCCCGGCGCAAGGAAAAACACTACTGCACGGTTTACAAGAGCGATGTCGTGTAATAACATCGCCAGTCTATGTCTACCTACCGCATCCAGAAATACATCGCCCGCGAGGTAACCGTCCCGTTTCTGCTCGGCGTTGTCCTGTTTACGTTCGTCCTGCTGCTTGGCCGCATGCTCAAGCTCATTGAGCTTATCGTTGAAAATGGCGTGCACATTGCCGATATATTTCACTTGTTTGCCGCGCTGATGCCGTCGTTTTTCGTCATCACCGTGCCACTGTCATTTCTGCTGGCGACCATGCTGGCCCTGGGGCGGTTAAGTGGCGACAGTGAAATAGTCGCCATGAAAGCCGCCGGCATCAGCATCTACCACATCGCCAGAGTTCTTGTAGCCATGGCGCTGGTTATCTGCGCTGTTACCGCTGCTCTCACCCTGTACGCCGAACCGCTGGGGCGCAGCAACATGCGCGGCTACCTGCTCAAAATTGCCTACAGCAAACCGGCGGCATCCATCAAGGCCCAGGTATTCAATCAGGCGCTGAAAAACCTGGTAGTTTACGCCGACAAGGTCGACAGCCACAGCGGCATCATGCAGGGCGTTTTTATCTCCGACAACCGC